>JALUXN010000021.1 GCA_027018975.1 Mariprofundaceae bacterium
AGTCGGTCTATTTCGGCGGCCCGCTCTGCACCGGTGCGGATAAGCTGGCCAACGATGTGGCGGTGGCGGCGGCCGATATTGGCGATATTGCCGTATTCGGCTTGGCCGGCGCGTATGGGTTGAGTATGTCCAATGTGGAGTTTTTGAGTCATGAGCGGCCGCAGGAGATTGCGCTGTCGGCCGTATAAAAAAGGAGTATAACGATTCAGGTCGTGGAATGAGCTGAAGCGTTACTATAGGAGTTTGATATGAACCATTTACAGAGTGTGATTGAGCAGGCGTGGGATACGCGCAGCGAGTGGGATCTGCACTCCGCCAGTGCCGAGGTGCGCGATGCGGTGGAGCATAGTATCCAGCTGCTCGATGATGGCGGCGTGCGCGTTGCCGAGAAGGATGCGGACGGCAACTGGGTGACGCAGGAGTGGCTGAAGAAGGCGGTGCTGCTCTATTTCAAGCTGCATGATAATCAGGTGATCAGCGCCGGCGACACCAATTATTACGATAAAGTGCCGCAGAAATTCGCCAACTGGGGCGAGGATATGTTCCGCAAGGGGGGCATGCGTGTCGTGCCGCCGGCGACGGTGCGCAAGGGCGCATTCATCGCGCCGAAGGTGGTGCTGATGCCGTCGTATGTGAATATCGGCGCCTATGTCGATGAGGGGACGATGGTCGATACCTGGTCCACGGTCGGCTCCTGCGCGCAGATCGGCAGGAACGTCCACCTCTCCGGCGGTGTCGGCATCGGCGGTGTGCTGGAGCCGCTGCAGGCGACGCCGACGATCATTGAGGATAACTGCTTCATCGGCGCTCGCTCCGAGATTGTGGAGGGGGTTGTGGTGCGTGAAGGTGCGGTGATCTCGATGGGCGTGTACATTGGCAAATCGACCCGGATCTTCAACCGCGAAACCGGCGAAACCACATTCGGCGAATTGCCGCCCTACTCGGTGGTCGTCTCCGGCTCCATGCCGGGCAAATCGGGCGGGCCGAATCTCTACTGCGCAGTGATTGTCAAAACCGTCGATGAGCAGACCCGCTCCAAAACCGCCATTACTGAGCTGCTGCGCGAGTAGCCAAAAACGAAAGGATAAGGAGGTGTTGCTATGCCTTTGAGTAAACTGGAAGTCGAAGTCGAAATTGATCGCCCCATCGAAGATGTGATCGCCTTTGTCGATGACAACAGCAACGATCCGATGTGGCAGAGTTCGGTGCTGGAGTCGGATAAGCTGGGCGATGAAGCTGTTGGAGTCGGGACACGTTACCATGTGCGCGAGAAGTTTCTCGGCCGTGTGATTGAGCAGGATTGGGAGGTGGTGGCGCGTAATGAAGATGGCAGCGCGTGGACTGCTAAGACAGTGGCCGGCCCCTTTCCGATGGAGACCACGATGACCTTCACCGCCACAAGCGATACGACCACACGGGTGCGGCGCACGCTCTCCATCGATGTCGGTCGATTCTTCAAAGTGGCGTCGCCGGTGGTCGGCCATATCGCCAAACGTGAGCTGGAGACCGATTTCGCCAATTTGAAGGAGCTGCTGGAGGCTGCATAGGCGACCTTCAACACGCACGCCAAGAGGAGAAACCAGATGAGAAAGTTTGCATGGTTCTGTGTATGTTGCATGGCATTGACGCCCGCTGCGCATGCGAGCGGCCTGATGGATTGGCTGGAGCAGCACTCGGACAAACCCCATACACCGGCCGATGCAGCCAAGCTGCTGACACTGGAGAACAAACAGAGCGAGATGTATCCGCAGCCATCGCCCGGTGGACGTTTTTTGTTGACGGTAACACGCAACGACAAGGAGACATGGATCTCCCGCCGCTATAGTGAAAATGGTGATGCGGCCAATGTGGTGAGCAGTGATTCGCGCGCACTGGACTCAATCGGCTGGATGGATGAGGGCAAGGTCTTCTATCTCTCCCAGCGTGCCGGTGGGCTCGGGTTGTGGGAGAAAATCTCCGACGGCGAGGGGATGCAGCGCCGTATTGTGCCGCTGAAGGGGACACTCATTCAGCCGCTGTGGCGCAGTGATGCGTCAATTTTTGCAGTGCGCCTGGTCGCTTTGGCCGGTCAGGAGAAGCAGCGGCAGACGCATCGCGATCCGTTTAATAATTGGGATTTCCCCGGCTTTCGCGCCGAAGTGGTGCGCATCAATAATAACGGCAATGCCAACCGCATCTCCGAAGGGGTCAACCCCGCCCTCTCGCCGGACGGACAGTGGATCGCCTTTTCGATTGCCGAAGGGCGCAGCTTCCACCTCTATCGCATGCGCACCGACGGCTCCGATCTGATTCAGATGACCGATGCGCGTAGTATCGATGTGCAGCCGAGCTGGAGCCGTGACGGGCAGACGATCCTCTTCACCTCCAATCGCGCCGATGCCGACCTGCGCCATCCTGACCGTTCCAACTGGGATATCTGGTCGATCGGCATCGATGGCCGCCACCTACAGCGCATCACTTATGACAAGGCGCGCGATGGTGCGCCGCGGATGGGTGCGGATGGGCGCATCTATTTCCATTCCGATCGCGTGGTGGATAAGCCGTTGCGCAAGCAGCGCAAAGTGGATGCAGTCAGGGCGCACAGCTTCCATATCTGGACGATTGATATGCCGGCTGCTGACGCCCCGGCGACAGTGGTGCAGCCGAAAACGACCACGCCGTAATCAGATCATGCGTGATGCGTCAGCGCATCACCAGAACCAGCTGCCGTCATCGAGATCATCTTTGCAGCGCCGGATCTGGGCAGCGTAGCGATCGGCGCGGCGCTTCACCTTCTTGGCGACCTTGATCAACCACGGTTTTTTCCGATAACTCTTGCGCAGCCAGCCGCCATGCCCTTCGTGGTAGGCGAGATACTGGTTGTAGGCATCCCATTTGGAGATGCCGAGTTTTTTGTGGGAGTAGTTGCCGTACCAGCCGATGAAGTCGGTCACATCCTCGAAATCGTCACGATCCGCACCCCAGTTGCCGGTCGATTTCATGTACCACTCCCAGGTGGAATCGAGCACCTGCGCATAACCATACGCGCTTGTCACCTGCCCCCACGGGATAAAGCCGAGCAGTGTGTCATCCGGCGCCAGCGCCTCGGCGCGGAAGCGGGACTCCTGATAGATGATTGCCAGCTGCACATGCACCGGCACGCCCCAC
Organism: Mariprofundaceae bacterium; assembly: GCA_027018975.1. Classification (GTDB taxonomy): domain Bacteria; phylum Pseudomonadota; class Zetaproteobacteria; order Mariprofundales; family Mariprofundaceae; genus Mariprofundus. The sequence continues at coordinate 3,148 of JALUXN010000021.1, forward strand.
TTCTTGAATGAGTCGTTGGCGTACTCATACCAGTTGTCCTTCTCCTGCAGCATGGCACAGGCGTCGTTGATGTTTTTCGGCGGACCACTGGCGCAGCCGGCGAGCAGTAATACCAGCATCAGCCACACGACCTGCAGCCGGCCAAAGGTCACATCAGCACCCGCTCGATGCCGCCCTGTTTGACCCGCTCGATAAACTGCTGCTGCCAATCCTCGCCAAGCAGATGGTTGGCCAGCTCGACGACAATGTAATCCGCCTCGACACCGGTCTCCCCCTCCAGCCTAGAGAGCCCCTGCAAACATGAGGGGCAGGAGGTCAGTACCTTCTGCGTTTCCGCCTCGGGCATCTGGGCGCGGGCGATGCGCATCTGCTCCTCTTTGCGGGTACGAATCTTGCCGGCGATCTCCGGGTGGGCGACGGCCAGCGTACCCGCCTCGCCGCAGCACTCCTCGCTCTTCACCGCGCTCTGGCCGAGCAGCGTCTTAATCGCCGCCTGACTGCCGTGGCGCTTCAGCGGCGAGTGGCAGGGGTCGTGATACATGTAGGCGACACCCTCCACAGCATCGCTTTTTACCCCTTGCTGCATCAGATATTCGTGAATATCGATCAGCGGCGCATCGGGGAAGACCTGCTCCAGCTCATAGCGGGTCAGCTGGTCGTAGCAGGTGCCACAGGAGACCACCACCGCCTCGAAATCGAGATAGGAGAGCGCATTCTTGATACGGTGGAAGAGCACCCGATTGTCATACGAAATCTGATCGCCTTGCGCCTTGTCACCGCCGGCGGTAGAGGGATAACCGCAGCAGAGATAGGAGGGCGGCAGCACCACATTGACCCCCAGCTCATAGAGCATCGCCTGCGTGGCCAGCCCCACCTGCGAGAAGAGCCGCTCCGAGCCGCAGCCGGGGAAGTAGAAGACCGCTCGCCCATTGGCCTTGGCAGGGTCACGCAGCACCGGAATCATATTCTTATCGCGCGACTCAATGCCCAGCTTCTGCCGCGCCGTACCATAATCCAGCTGCGGTAGTGGCCGCTCGATGAAGTTGATTACCTGCGCCTGTACCCCCTCCAGATTGCGGCTGGCCGCCGGTTGTGCGCGTACCAGACCGGTCAACCGCCCCAGCTTGTTGAGCAGCCGGTGACCGGCGTAGCCCCAGCGGATCACCACCTCGCGCATCAGCCGCACCGCGTCCGGATTTTGAATCACCAGAAAGAGCATCGACAGACGGCTGCCGAGATTGTTGCGCGCATGCCCCTTATCTTTAAGCAGGGCGCGCATCCGTTCGGTGACATCGCCGAAATCGATATTGACCGGGCAGGGGCTCTCGCACTTGTGGCAGATGGTGCAGTGGTTGGCGACCTCCTGCATACCGTCGAGCTGCTCGAACGAGATGCCGTCGCCAGTCTGCGACTCATAGAGCAGCGCCTCGATCATCGCGCCGGTCGCCTGAATCTTGTTGCGTGGACTGTAGAGCATGTTGGCGCGCG
>JALUXN010000022.1 GCA_027018975.1 Mariprofundaceae bacterium
CACACTGGCGCAACACCTGCTCCCCGCCCTGCTTCCCGAAGCCGACAACCGCGACCAACAAACAGTCGCCGCCCGCAAGCGCTTGGACGCTCTGTTACAGCACCACCAGTGGCAGATACGCCCCTCCGTCGCCACATTCATCCTCGCGCGCCCAAACAACAGCGTCCCAGACTTCGCCGCCCACCGCATCCTCATCCGTACCTTCCCCGAGTGGCCGCAACTCGCCAGCTGGTTCCGCTTCGGCCTACCCGGCAACGAAGCCGCTTGGCAACGCCTAGCACGCGCTCTCGAACAGATCGATCAAAGCCCAGCTGATTGACAGCATCGCCATGCATCGATCATATATCGACCATTCTATTTTACGCTCGGGAGCAAGCATGTCTGTAACTCTCATTCTCGGCGGCGCGCGCAGCGGCAAAAGCCGACGGGCGGAGGCGCTGGCGAAACAACTGGCAGCAGAGGATCGCCAGCTGATCTACATCGCCACCGCGCCGTTGATTCGCGATGATCATGAGTGGATGCAGCGCATCGCTCTGCACCGCCAGCAGCGCGGCGATTGTTGGCAACTGGTTGAGGAGGCGCTGGATTTGATCGCGGCTCTAGGCAACCATGCGCGGTGCGACGCGGTGCTGCTGGTGGACTGTTTAACCCTCTGGCTCTCCAATCTCATCTACGCAGACAAGCCGGTGGATGATGCAGTCGCCGCACTCTGCACGCTGCTGCCGACATTGGATGGGGATGTCATTCTCGTTGCCAACGAAGTCGGCATGGGGCTGGTACCGGAGCACCCCGAAGGACGCGCCTTCCGTGATGCGCAGGGTCGCCTGAATCAGGCAGTCGCAGTAGTCGCCGATCGTGTCGAGTTTATCGCCGCTGGGCTGCCGATGCGACTGAAGTAGAGGAAAAACAAAAATGAATGGTCAACATCTAGCTCATCCCCGACTCTCCCTATCCGAAAAGCATCAGTACATAAGCCGATACAACCTTTTGGAACCGTTAGGTATTATTCTTTGTGCCGGAAAAAAGCATGAACAAATTGAGTGTCTGGGATTGGATAAGAGCAGTATTCATGTTGCTGAATATCTAACTGCATTACCAACAAAAAAGCTGCTGGCTGCCAAACTTCACGAATCTATTAAGCAGGCAAAGCAGCGCCTGATGAATGATCATGGGTGAGTCTATCCGCAAAACCGCCATCAAAAATCTATTGGCGCAGGGCGAAGGCTTGCAAATCGAGTTCAAGACCTGCCGTGATACGTTAAACCGGGATCTGTTTGAATCGGTTTGTGCCTTTCTCAATCGCTTTGGTGGTGATGTATTGCTGGGCGTGCGTGATGATGGTGAGGTGGTAGGCGTTGCACCTGATGCCGTGGAGAGGCTAAAAAATGATTTCGTCACAGCATTGAATAATCCGCAGAAAATCAATCCACCCTTCTATTTGACGATTGATGCTGTTGAAATCGAAAGAAAAACAGTATTGCATGTTTTTGTACCGGAAAGTTCGCAAGTGCATCGCTGCAATGGGCATATCTTTGATCGCAATGAGGACGGTGATTTTAATATCACTGGCAACACAGGCCTAGTTGCAGCACTGTATCAGCGCAAGCAAAGCAGCTACGCAGAAAATAAAATCTATCCCTATATTCAGCTGGAACACCTGCGTAACGACTGGATTGCCAAAGCGCGAAAGATGGCGGTCAACCAACGCCCCAACCATCCGTGGGCCACATTGGATGAGATGGAGCTGCTAAAAAGTGCGCAGCTTTATCAACAGGATTACACGACGGGGCAAGCTGGTTTCACGCTGGCTGCCGTTTTGCTGCTGGGGCGTGATGATGTGATTTTATCGGTGCTTCCGCACCACCGAACCGATGCGATTTTAAGGCGAGAACATGTGGATCGCTATGATGATCGGGATGATATTCGCACCAATTTATTAGATAGTTATGAGCGATTGATGGCCTTTGTCGCCAAGCATTTGCCCGACCATTTTTATCTGGAAGGGGATCAACGCATCAGTTTGCGCGACCATATTTTTCGTGAGGTGGCAGCAAACATGTTGATTCACCGTGATTTTCTCAACGCATTCCCTGCTAAACTGGTGATTGAACAAGGCCGAGTGTTTACAGAAAACAGCAATCAACCGCATGGCCATGGGCTGATTGATGTAACGAACTTTTCACCATTCCCCAAAAATCCTGTGATCGCGCGCTTCTTCAAAGAGATCGGCTGGGCAGATGAGCTGGGCTCCGGAGTGCGCAACCTGTTCAAATACAGCATGGCATACGGCGGCAAACCGCCGCAACTGCTGGAAGGGGATATTTTCAAAACGGTGATCTCATTGCATTCGGCGGCAATGGATGACGGTATAAATGACGGTATAAATGACGGTATAAATGACGGTATAACTATAACGTTACCTGAGATCGATCAGAAGATCTTGGCAGAGATCAAGCGCAATGCCCGAATAACGATGGTTGAACTGTCGAAAACATTAAAGAGATCAGAAAGCACCATCGAGCGTAGTATACGACGCTTGCAAGCGCAGCATCGCTTGAAGCGTCAAGGCGCTAAAAAATCGGGGCTGTGGATCATTTTGGAGGCTAATGATGAATGAATTGCAAACCAAACACAGCCTCACCTTTATGCAAGTATTGCGGCCTAGCATGGCCTATCTAGGAGTAAAAAAGTGAGCCTATCGACCATTGATCTGAACATGAAAGCCGCAGCCGAGGCGTGGCAGGCGCAACTCACCAAGCCGCGCGGTTCGCTGGGGCGGTTGGAGGTGATCGCCTGCTGGTTTGCGGCGCGCCAGGGCAAAGTGATTCCTGATCCGCTGCAGCCGCATATCGCGGTCTTTGCCGGCGACCATGGGGTCTGTGCGGAGGGAGTCTCCGCCTATCCGAGCGTGGTGACCGGCGAGATGGTGAAGAATTTTGTGCGAGGCGGTGCAGCGATCAATGTGTTGGCGCGACAAGCGGGGGCGGCACTGGATGTGGTCGATGTCGGCGTTTCCACTGATCTTTCCGACGTGGCAGGGATTGTCCATGCCAATGTACGCCACGGCAGCGGTAACCTGCTGACGGAGCCGGCCATGCAGCCGGATGAGCTGGCGACCGCCATCCAGGCCGGCCGCGATGTGGCGCAGCGTGCGATCGATAGCGGCGCCAATCTGCTCATCGCCGGCGATATGGGCATCGGCAACACCACCGCCTCCGCCTGCCTGATCTGCCGGCTGACCGATGCACAACCGGAGAGCGTTGTCGGCTACGGCACCGGTGTCGATGATGCCGGTCGCGCGCGCAAAATCGCGGTGGTGAGCGCAGCACTCCATCGCGTCGCCGAACTGCCTGACAGCACGATCCTGCAGCAACTCGGTGGTCTGGAGATCGCCGCCATGGCCGGCTACTACCTGCAAGCGGCAGCAGCGGGTGTGCCGGTGGTGGTCGATGGTTTTATTGCTGCGGCGGCCGCACTGACGGCGCGGGTGATCGAGCCGGACATTGCGCAGTGGATGCTGGCCAGCCATGTCTCAGAGGAGCAGGGGCACCAATTGGCACTCAATGCATTGGGCTTGGAGCCGCTGATCGATTTCGGGCTGCGCCTCGGCGAAGGCTCCGGTGCCGCATTGGTGCTGCCGCTGCTGCAGTCGGCAATTGCGCTGCACCGCGAGATGGCCACATTTGAAGATGCTGGTGTCACCGATCAGGATGGCTGATTCCGCCGCAAATTCGTCCGCACAACCGACCGCACAACCGATCATCATCGACCTGCTGCGCCACGGCGCAGTGGCCGCCGAGGGGTGGGCGTTTCGCGGCAGCACCGACATCCCCCTCTCCGACACCGGCTGGCAGCAGATGCGCCGCGTCGCCGATGCGTTCACCGCCAGCAACTACACCTTCGACCAGATCGCCACCTCCCCCATGCAGCGCTGCCGCAGATTCGCCGAGACCCTGCACGGCGCGCCGCGAATACTCGACGATATGCGCGAAATGGATTTCGGCGACTGGGAAAACCGCGCATTTGACGATATTCAGGCAAGCGATGGCGCGCTGTTGGCACAGTTCTGGCAGTCGCCGGTCGGCATCCAGCCGCCCGGTGGCGAGCTGTTTGATGATTTTAGCGATCGCGTCATCGCCTGCTGGCAAGCGTGGCTGGCCGATGCGGCGGGTGAAACGCGGCTGCTGGTGGCGCATGGCGGCGTGATTCGGGTGATTCTGGCGCACCTGCTGGAGATGCCGATGGCGGCGATGTGGCGGCTGCATCTGCCCTATGCGGCGTGGAGCCGCGTCTCGCTCTGCGCTGGTCACGCGCCGCGACTGATGTTTATGAATCGCATGGTGGATGACGCATGCGCGGCCTGATCGTCGCCCTGCAGTGGCTGACCCGTCTGCCGACACCGACCCTTGCGCAGATGGAGAAGCGCGACATGCAGGCGGCAACCATCTGGTATCCCTCCGTCGGTCTGCTGATCGGCGCACTGCTTGCCCTAGCCGGCTGGCTTGGCGCATCGATCAGCGACACCTTGGCTGGCTTGCTCATCGTCATCGGATGGGTGGCGATCACCGGCGCGCTGCATCTCGATGGTGCCGCCGATCTCGCCGATGCGCTGGGCGCA
>JALUXN010000023.1 GCA_027018975.1 Mariprofundaceae bacterium
TGGCATGTTTGGTACGCTGGTCGGCATGGTCAACATGCTCTACGGCATGAACGGCCCGGATCTGCTCAATGTCGGCCACAACATGGCGGTCGCGCTGATGACCACCCTCTATGGCCTGATCCTGTCAAACCTCATCTTCAAGCCGATTGCCATCAAAGTGGAGCGCCGCACCGAAAAACGCGCCATGATCATGCGTATGATTGTTGAGGGGACGATCATGCTGGCCGGCAACCGCAGTCCGGTGTTCATCCGTGAAACATTGAAATCGCTCTCGGCGCAGCATAGTGACGAGCTGCGCAGCGAGAGTGGCTCATTTACCGACGAATTGCGCTCGGCGGAAAAGCCATCCAAGAAGAAAAAACGCAATCTCGATGACGACTTCTGATGCAACAGAGTGATATTTCCAACAAGGTCACTGTTGAATCGATCCGCAGCCATATCCTGACCGATCATGAAGATCACGTAGATCGGGAGGAGGGCGAACAGAACCTCGGGACCGATGCATGGATGGTCGCCTATCTCGATCTGATGACGCTGCTGCTGGCGCTGTTCATCATCATGGGCGCGATCAGCCACTCCAAAGCCGGCATCAAGATCCAGTCGCCCACCTCACCGCAAAAAAAGGCCACCGAAGGCACCCCCAACTCCGACAACGCCACCATCAAACGGCAGGGGCAGAAAGAGGGAATGGAGAAGAGCGTGCAGCGCATTCTCGGCAGCAACTCTCTCGGTGGCGTGATGGATTACAAACTCTCACCCGGTCAGGTGCGGCTGCAGATGCATGCCAACATGCTGTTCAAGGCCGGCGGCACCGAACTCACTGCGCAGGCGATGAAAACCCTGAAAAATATCGCTGTTGTGCTCAAAAACTATCGCGGCAATATCGAAGTGGCTGGTCACACGGACAACATTCCGTTGCGCCATAGTCGCTTCAAATCGAACTGGGAGCTCTCCAGCGCGCGCGCATCTGCAGTGGTGGAGGCGCTGATTCGCCTCGGCATTGCGCAGAATCGACTGCACGCCACCGGCTACGCCGACACCCGCCCGATCGCCTCCAACGCCACCGCCGCCGGGCGCGCCAAAAATCGACGTGTCGAATTTATCGTCGAGATGGGGCCGGAGTTTCTGTACGACCGCTGATCTGCACCTGAAAAATGGCACTTGCAGGATTTAGGTGGGCATGCGAACGGTTTTCATGCAATGACTCCGGAGCGAAACTTTGCTTGGGCAAGGAATTCTGTTTGAATTGCAGCGCCCTGTGTTTGTATCGGGCGGGGATCAGGTTCAAGGAGGTGGTGTCGTGGATAGACGTTTGTGGTCAATTGCTGGCATGCTGTTGGGCTGTCTGGCGCTATCGCTATGTGATAACAGCTTGGCACTTGCCGGCGCAACAGGTGATAGCAAACCGGCGCAGCAGCACAGTGTGAAGGCACCGCAATTTGATATTGCATCGCTGCGCGATCCATTCTCCTCCTATCTGGAGCGCGCTGCCGAACAGGGTAAGGCGAAACTGGCCGTACAGCAGCAGCGTTTGAGCAATCGCAAGCGGGAGCCGCTGGAGCAGTTCGATCTCTCCACCCTGAAACTGGTGGCGATTTTCAAGATGGGCGGCGAACGTGTCGCCATGGTGGAGGATGCCACATCCAAGGGCTATGTTGTCCGGCAGGGCAATTATATGGGCAAACATAACGGCAAGGTGACTCGCCTGAATGCAGACAGCCTGGTGCTGGTGGAAGAGGTGCTGGATCCGGCGGGTGAGATTGTCAAACGGCCGGTCACGCTGACACTCAACGAAGTCAATCCATAACCACCATGGCCAAACGCATGAACCCTGCGCAAGTGCGCAACTTTTTTACGCGCCTGCAAGCGCTTGACCCTGAACCGAAGACCGAACTCAACTACAGCAATCACTTTGAACTACTGACAGCAGTGATGCTGTCGGCACAATCCACTGATGTCGCGGTCAATAAGGTTACCGCAAAACTCTTTCCGGCAGCCAACACGCCGGCCGCGATGCTCGCACTGGGTGAAGCGCAGCTGCGCAGCTATATCGCTTCGCTCGGCCTCTACAACAGCAAGGCGAAGCATCTGATCGCCGCCTGTGAGATATTGGTCGCCGAACATGGCGGCAATGTGCCGAACTCCCGCAAGGCGTTGGAGGCGTTGCCCGGCGTAGGACGCAAAACGGCCAATGTGGTGCTCAATGTACTCTTTGGTGAGCCAACGCTGGCGGTGGATACGCACATCTTCCGCCTCGGCAACCGCACCGGCCTTGCGCCGGGCAAGACGCCGCTGGCAGTCGAGCGCGGCCTGCTTAAATCTATTCCGGCCGAATTCATGCAGCACGCTCACCACTGGCTGATCCTCCACGGCCGCTACACCTGCACCGCGCGCAAACCGAAATGCCCCGAGTGCCCAGTGGCTGATCTCTGTCAGTGGCCGGAGAAAAGCTGAACATACACCTAGGCAGCTAGATTCCGATGCAACCATTGGGAATAAGTATGTTTTTTATTCTTACGCCTCATCTTCGGCGTGGGCAATCGCATCGCGCAACAGCCGGAACAGCGCACGCGCTGATTTCGGCGGCCTGTTCTGATGCTCCTCACGTTTGGCATTGCGAATCAACCGACGAATCTGGCCGGCATCCGCCTCGGGGTATGCGGCCATGAACTCGGTCACTGCCGATGCATCCTCATGCAGCAGGCGGTCACGCCAACGCTCGGTGCGATGAAACTGTTTGTCCTGCAACGCCTTTTTCCGATGCAAGAGATCCATCGTCTCCTGCAACGAGCTGCTGTCGAACTGGCGTAATAGTTTGCAGATCAGCTTAAACTGCCGCTTCTCTGCGCCGTGCTTCATCGTTTGCACATCGCGCAGCGCCTGCAGCAACTCGGCGGGCAGCGCCATCTGTTCGAGAGCGATCAGGTCGAGCTTGGCGAGCTCCTTCCCGAGCGCCAACAACGCTTGGATTTCGCGCTTCTGCTGGCTCTTGTTGGGGCGTTCCACGTAGGCAAAATCATCCTCCATCTCATATTCATTCATGATGATTGCCTCTGTCTGCCTGTTCATTAGTGTGGCTGGTGCTCTGCCAATGCCCCGGAATGATATTGCCCGATGGGTCGCTGTGCGCTGGCACATAGATGCGCGGCGGTGGGGTGCTATGGCGCTGCAGGGTGATAAAGATGGTGACGGCACTGCTGAGGCTGACCAGTAGCACCAGCAGATAGAACCAGCGCGGTGTTGCGTGCTCATCCACCGGCGTGACATCGATGATCGTTTTCTCCTGACGGCGACGTTCAAGCCAGCGGGGCAGCATTTGCAGCAGGTTGCGGGCAGCGAACATCAGGATGGCGGGGCCGAAAAAGAAGAAGATGGCGATAATCAGGCTGCGGATCATGTGAGCAGCTCCCGCAGTCGCCGGGCATAAGCGGCGACATCCGGCTCGCCGCCGGCGCGCTGGGCGAAATAGACTGTCTCCGCCAGGATTTCGAGCAGTTGATGCAGCGCGTCGTGACGCTCCATCTGCTTGACGCTGACCAGATGATCGAGCGCTGCCGCCAGTTCGGGCGGATGCTTGGTGGCGGCCTGCTCCTCCAGCGCCAGATGCAGGGAGAGATGGAGATAGGGGTTGGTGCCGTCATCGACGTGGAAATCGCGGTCAAGGAACGCATCCCGATCATCAAAATAGTGGTGATATTCCGGATGCATCTGAATTACCCGCGCGATGCGCACCTCCAGCGCATTGAGCGGCAGATCGGCCTGCGCCTTCTGCCATGCATCCCAGAAAATCTGCCGATGCGCACGCAGCTGCGCACGGCTCGGTGCGTTATCCTGTGATGCGGCCTCGCTCATTACGCTGCCTCATAACCGATGATCGGCGCCAGCCAGCGCTCGGCCTCCTCCAGCGCAATCCCCTTACGCTCGGCGTAATCGACCACCTGATCGCGGTTGATCTTGCCGACGGTGAAGTATTGCGCTTCGGGATTGGCGAAGTAGAGGCCGGAGACGGCGGCGGCCGGCAGCATGGCGAATGACTCGGTCAGCTGCATGCCGATGCGCTGTTCCACGTCGAGCAGCTGCCAGAGGGTCGCCTTCTCGGTGTGGTCGGGGCAGGCGGGGTAGCCGGCGGCAGGCCGAATGCCCTGATACTGCTCTTTGAGCAGCGCCTGATGATCCAGCGCCTCATCGGCGGCGTAGCCCCAGTAGCGGCTGCGCACATCATAATGGAGCTTCTCGGCCAGCGCCTCGGCCAAGCGGTCGGCAAGCACCTTGATCATAATGGCGGCGTAGTCGTCATGCTGCTCGGCGTATTCCGCTGCCATCGCTTCGGCACCGAAAATCGCCACGGCAAATGCGCCGATGTAATCCTCTTCTCCTGCGACAAAATCGGCCAGGCAGAGGTTGTGGCGGCTGTCCTTTTTGTTCTGCTGCTGGCGCAGGAAGTGGAAACGCGCCAGCTCATGTTGATCGCTCGGATCCTGTACAATGACTGAATCGTTCTCGGTCGCTGCGGCCGGAAAGAGGCCGAAGATCGCCTTGGCGGTAAAACGCTTGTCGGCGATGATTTTATCGAGCCACTCCTGCGCCTCGTTAAAGAGCTTC
>JALUXN010000024.1 GCA_027018975.1 Mariprofundaceae bacterium
CATACTCATGGGCAAGATGCTCAATATCTGACTTTTTTTGGTGAATTTCATCAAGTAACATCATGCCTCCTTGCTATCATTTGCATGTGATTCATGGCAATAGCATGGCAGTAAGCTTATCAGATTGCAAAAACAGATGAGCCATCATCTGCTCGTGTAAGAGCGCTGCGACATATGGAATTTCTGCAATAGCATCCTGTTGCGAAGTTAGCGGTACAAAGCCGGCATCAACCAAGCCTTGATCGACCATCATGGCAGCCTGCATGGCGTTTTGGGCATAGATGAGTTTGGGTTGTAAAGCACGCCATAGCCCTCGCTGTTGCAGCGCGACTTTTGCGGCTTTGCCCAATGGCGCGACATCTGGATTGGCGATGGCAATATGGCGGATGGATGGATTGGTCAGCATGCTGAGCTCTGAAATGATCCGTTTGCCGACCTTCACGCCAAGATAGCCTTGGCTGACTGCATATTGCGCCGTCGCCTTGTGTTGGCGCATCAACAGTGCCGGTCTCTCCTGATCTGCGGCAATAAACAGGTCAAACGGTGCGCCCTGCATAATCTGGTTGTAGAGACGCCCTGTGGAGCCCGGCACCAGTCGAACAGTCACATGGTGCGCTCTCTCAAAGTTGGCTGCCCGCTGCTGCATCACCGGGTACAAACTCGAAGCCACCGCCACTGTCAGTGTCTCAGCGGCTTGCGAAAAAGAACCACAAAGGCACAGAGACATAAAGAAAAAGAGTGGTTTGATGCTGCTTTGTGCCTTCGTGCCCTTGTGGTGAAACAGGTTCATGTTTTAACCACCAATATGAATCATGGAGCGCTTTTCACGCTCCGTATCAAACTCATACAGCCCGATCTCCGGCTTGAGCATCGCTGCGCGCAGAAAGGTCGCACGGATGGCTTCATCGCTGCCGCCATCGCGGATCAGGTCGCGCAGGTTGAGTTGATGATCCGCCGGCAGACATGCGCGCAGACCACCATCAGCTGTTAAACGCAGGCGATTGCAACCTTCACAAAACCGCTCCGACATCGGCATGATAACCCCCACCTTGCCGCGCCCCGACTTCAAGGGCAGATAACGCGCCGCACTATTGCCCGTTGGCATGGGCGACAGCTCCACACGCTGCAGCAGATCATCGCGTTTTAGGATATCATCGATGGCAATGTAGTGTTGCTGCCAATCCATCCCCTGTTTCATCGGCATCAGTTCAATAAAACGAATAGTTGCGCCGCTATCGGAAGCAAAATCAATCAAATCCGCCACTTCATCATCGTTGATGCCGCGCATCAGCACCGTATTCAATTTGATCGGCGATAGGCCTGCCGCTTTGGCTGCTTGGATGCCGGCCAGCACCGGTGCCAGCTCGCCGCCGGTCAATTTGCGAAAGCGCAGAGGGTTCAGGCTATCGATGCTGATATTGATACGTTGCAGCCCCGCTACTGCCAGATCATGCGCATATTTTTCTAACAGCGTGGCATTGGTGGTCATGCTCAAATCGGTGATGCCCGGGATATTGGCCAGCTGCTCCACCAATCGCGGCAAATCGCGGCGTACCAGCGGCTCACCGCCGGTCAGGCGCAATTTTGTCACCCCCAATCCTGCCGCTACACGGACAATGCGTTCGATCTCTTCATAGCGCAAAATCTGCGCATGGGATTCCGCCCTGTACGCATCCGGCGCAGGCCGACAGTAATCACAGCGCATATTGCACCGATCCGTCACCGAGATACGCAGATAGGTGAGCTGGCGAGCAAAGCGGTCGCGCAACTGCTCGGGCGGGCGCGGGTAAAATGAGATCGTTTCTGCGTCCATTACTCAGCCATAGAGATGAAGTGTTCGGGAGAAACCGCTAACTCGGGGAATGCTCTCAACACCTTCTTGTCTGATGTGACCAACAGCGTCTGGTGCCGTTTGGCCAGCGCGAGAAATTCGCAATCATAGGCGCTGCAACCCGATTCGGCAGCCAGCGCCAGCACGTCAGCCGATGCAATATCGACCCCCATACCAAATCGGCGTTCGGCGAACACCATGATCTGAGTCGCCTTATCCAGCGTGATCATCCGGTTGCGAACATATGACATCAGTACGCTGCGCAACTCACTGCGCCACAGTCGGGGCAGTTGCCAGTGCGCATCCCGCGCATACACCCGTTCTGCCCATGCTGTTTTCTCTCCGGGTATGAGCAGATAGGCGATGAGGTTGGTGTCGGCGACGATCACGCGCGCCCTTCACGTTTGGCCTGCTCAAGCATGCTATCGTCCAACGGTGGTAGCTCCGCAAGGCTGTTTCTCAGTTCGCGAGCCTGTAACAGCCAGGCCGCATCGTCTCCCGGATCATCCCGTAGCACCTTTTCCAGCAAATATAGAACTTCCTTATTCAAACTCCGGTGATGGTGCATCGCCTGTTTTTTCAGGATCTGATACAAATCATCCGGAATGTTGCGTAATGTCAATGCAGCCATGTGAACTCCTGTCCGATATTAAAACAATCGACCTATTGCAATAGGTAATAGCATCATAGCGATATCATTTTGCATTCAATATGGAATCATATATCATGTCAAGATCGCACTAACCGTGCAGTAACCGTTTCATCTCCGGCACACATGAGCCGCAGCCGGTGCCGGCCATGGTGCAGGCTTTGAGTGCTTCGATGGAGTCTGCACCATCGCGAATTGCCGCTGCCAGCTCCAGTTCACCGACATTGTTGCAGGCGCAAATGATTTTCCCCTTGTTGTCCGCCTTGTTGACCGGCCCGCCGGGTGCCAACAGATAGGGGCGTAACTCGCCAATATCTCGCCCTTCAAGCATCAGCTTGCGTAACCATTGCGCTTCAGCAATATCGCCACCGACCCAGCGTACCGCCACCAAACGACCGTCGGACAACCATGCTTTGCGATTGATGCCCTGTTTGCGATCCGAATAGGTGAGTGTTTCGAATGTTTGCCCCTGCTCCAGCATCTGATCGAGGCGTCGGTATTGTTCCGCCTTCAGCGGTTTGGTGCAGGCCAATTCGATCGCTGTCACTGGATGATCGCTGCCCATGCAGGCGACGACGCCATAGCTATATCCCTCAATCATGCTGCGGCCGAGCGCCAGTTGTTGGCCGGCCATCAACATGGTGCCACGCCATGCCGGCTCAAATCGTTCCACCTGCACGGCGGCATGCTTGAACTCCGGCTCTTTGGAGACGGGGTCAACGACCGCTTGGGTCAGATTGTTGGCGCGACCACCGCGCGCGCTCATCTCCCCCCAATGCATGGGCAGAAACAGCACACCCGGCCGCACATCGCGGCTGATCTGCACCGCTACACATCCTTCACCACGGCGTGAAACCACCCGCACCAAATCCTCTGCGCCAATACCGCGCACCGCTGCATCATCGGGATGGATCTGCAGTTGCGGCAGCGGCATGTGTTGCATCAGCGATGGCACCGCGCCGGTTTTGGTCATCGTATGCCACTGGTCGCGGATGCGGCCGGTGGTGAGCGATAGCGGATAGTCGGCATCGGTTGGTTCGGCAACCGGGCGATAGCTCACATCCAGAAAGTGCGCCTTACCATCGGCCGTTTCAAACTGGCCGTTTTCGTATAATCGACTGGCCTGTCCAGCTATTGAACCGACGGGGAATGGCCACTGCTGCGGCCCCTGTTCGTCCAATAGCCGATACGTCAGACCAGTGATGTCGATATCCGTGCCGGTAGTCAGGCCGCGATGCTCGTTGAACACCGATTCCGCGTTTTCATAACTGAAGGCATGGCGCCAGTCTTGCCCCAGCTTTTCGCCCAGACGCACACCAAAATCGGCGGCAATCTGCCAGTCCGGACGACTGACTCCGGCAGCGGGCAGCGCCTGCTGCAGATGCGTGATACGGCGCTCAGAGTTGGTCACCGTACCCTCTTTTTCCGCCCAGCCGGCGGCGGGGAACAGGATATGGGCGAATGTTGTCGTATCGGTCGGGTGGTAGGCATCGGAGACCATCACCAGCTCGGCCTTTTTTAGCGCGGCCTCAGCGCGTTTGGCATCCGGCATGGAGACAATCGGATTGGTGCAGGCAATCCACACCGCTTTGACCGTGCCCGCTTCCAGCGCATCAAACAGTTCGGTGGCCGTTAACCCCGGTTTCTCGGATAGAGCATCCACACCCCAATAATCCGCCACTTCCTTGCGATGTGCCGGATTGGTGTAATCGCGGTGCGCCGCCAGCATATTGGCCAGACCGCCCACTTCGCGGCCGCCCATGGCATTGGGCTGGCCGGTGAGCGAAAACGGCCCGCAACCGGGCTTGCCCACCTGTCCGGTTGCCAGATGCAGATTCAACAGGGCGTTATTTTTATCCGATCCGGAGGTGGATTGGTTCATCCCCATTGTCCAGAACGACAGGGTTCTGTTTTCAGCAATCCAGAGCGCCGCCTTGACGATATTGGCAGCCTCCAGTCCGCAGATTTCCGCCGCCCTGCGCGGCGTCATCGCTGCCACCTGCGCCCGCATAGCATCGAATCCCTGCGTATGTTCGGCGATATAATCGTTGTCGATCAAATCTTCCCAGATCATCACATTGAGCATCGCCTGCAACAGCGGCACATCGGTGCCGGGCTTGAGCGGCAGATAGAGATCGGCAATCGAGCAGCTGTCGGTGCGGCGCGGATCGGCGACGACGATCTTCAGATCGGGATTGGCCTCTTTGGCCTCCTCCATCCTGCGAAACAGGATTGGGTGGGCGTAGGCCGGATTGGCGCCGATGATGAAATAGGATTCGGCCAGCTCAATATCATCATAACAGGTCGGCGGCCCATCGGCGCCGAATGCGCGTTTGTAGCCGACCACTGCCGAGGACATGCAGAGCCGTGAGTTGGTGTCGATATTGTTCGAGCCGATAAAACCCTTCATCAGCTTGTTGAAGACGTAATAATCCTCGGTCAACAGCTGTCCCGATACATAGAAAGCCACCGCATCGGGCCCATGCTCACGGATGATGTCGGCGAATTTCTGTGCGCCATGTTCCAGCGCGGTATCCCAATCGACCGGCGCAAATGGCGCGCTCAACGCAGTGCGCAGCTGCGGGTGGAGCAGGCGGTCATCTGTGCGCACGGTGTGATGCAGCTCGCGTCCCTTCGAGCACAACTTGCCCCGATTGGTCGGGTGCTTTTCATCGCCTGCCAGCGAGATAATCCGCTGACCATCACTCTCCAACCGAATCCCGCACCCCGTACCGCAATAAGAACAGGCGCTATTCACTATCCGGGTCATTCCAACTCCTGATTTTTATTAAAGACGATCAACCACAAAGGCACGAAGGCACAAAGTATGACCTTAGTATGCTTTTCTTTGCGCCTTTGTGTCTTTGTGGTGAAAAATATCCAATGAACTCAATCTACAGGCTTAAAAACACCTGATCGTTTTCAATCTTCACCGGATAGGTCTGCACACACCCCTCCTCCGGCGGCACAGCCTGACCAGTATCGAGATGGATCCGCAGATTATGTAGCGGGCAGAGGATATCATCGCCGGAGACCATGCCCTCGGCCAGCGGTCCCTGTTTGTGTGGGCAGCGATTCTCCACCGCCTTCACACGGTCATCGCTCAGCCGGAAGAGGGCGATGACCGTATCGCCGGCACGCACTGTCCGCGCCGCGCCCTGTGGGATTTCATCGAGTTGACATACTGCCGTCCAGTTCATTGCTCGCTCCTGTTTCATCACGCATCCACCCGGATCGGGATATCAATCGGCTGATACTCTGCAAATGTGTGCGCACCCGCTTCGGCGGCGGCGATGCGCGCCTGCCACGGATCGCGATCCTGTGTGGCCAGATAGGTGTGTAGGCGTTCCACCAACGCTTTGCGCTGCGCCAGGTCATCGACGACAACCGCCTTGATTTTCTCCAGCCCCACCCGCTGCTGCCACGGCGCACAGCGTTCATTGTGGCGGCCGGTTTCGCGGTAGTGCTGCAGATAGGCTTTGACAATCTCCTCCACCTCTTCGGCGGTTTTGACAATGCAGAGCAGCTCTGTCGCCACCACATGCACGCCGCCGTTGCCGCCGCAGTGGATCTCCCAGCCGCCATCGACACCGACAATGCCGACATCCTTGATCGTCGCCTCCGCACAGTTGCGCGGGCAGCCGGAGACCGCCAGCTTCACCTTGGCAGGGAACCACATCCGC
Organism: Mariprofundaceae bacterium; assembly: GCA_027018975.1. GTDB lineage: Bacteria > Pseudomonadota > Zetaproteobacteria > Mariprofundales > Mariprofundaceae > Mariprofundus. The sequence goes on from JALUXN010000024.1 coordinate 6,164, forward strand.
TCCAGCTCCTTCTCCAGATGGATGCCGAGCGCGGTGGAGTTCTGCGTACCGAAGCGGCACCACTCGGAGCCGACACAGGTTTTCACCGTGCGCAATGCCTTGCCGTAGGCGAAGCCTGAGGGCATGTCGAGATCTTTCCACATCGGAATCAGATCCTCTTTCTTCACGCCGAGCAGATCGATCCGCTGGCCGCCGGTGATCTTCACCGTTGGCACATCATATTTCTTAGCGATGGTGGCGATTTTGATCAGATCATCGGGCGTGGTTTCACCGCCATAGATGCGCGGAATCACCGAAAAGGTGCCGTCCTTCTGGATATTGGCATGCATCTTCTCATTGGCGATACGGCTGGTGCGATCATCCTCCGCCTCTTCCGGCCAGGTCATGGTGACATAGTAGTTGATCGCCGGCCGGCAGACGTGGCACCCCTCGCCCTCCCAGCCCAGCACATGCATCACCTCACGCACATGGGTCAGATGCTTGTTGCGAATCTGCTCCTTCACCTGCTCATGGTTCAGATCGGTACAGGCGCAGATCGGTTCATGATCGGACTCGACAAACGCCGTACCCAGCGTCGCCGCCAGCAGCTGATCGACCAGTCCGGCACAACCACCGCAGGAGCCGGCCGCCTTGGTGCAGCCGGTAATCTCTTTGCGCGTGGTCAATCCTTCGGTGACAATCGCATCGACGATCTGTTTCTTGCTCACGCCGTTACAGCCGCAGACGATGGTATTGTCATCCATCTGCGCCGCTTGATCGAGCCCCGAATGGCCGGAATCGCCGAGGCCGGAGGCGGAGAAGAGCAGCGTGGAACGCAGTTCGGAAATATCTTTGCCATCCTGCATCCACTGGAAGAAGGTCGGCCCGTCGGCAGTGTCGCCGAACATCACCACGCCTTTGATTTTATCGTCTTCGAGCACCATCTTTTTATAGACGCCGCCGACCTTATCCATCAGCTCGATCACATCCGCGCCCGGTGTACCCATGAAGTCACCGGCCGAGAAGACATCGACACCGGAGATCTTCAGCTTGGTGGAGACCACCGAACCTTCGTAAGTTTTCAGCCCTTGGCCGGTAATCATGTAGGCCAGTGTCTTGGCCTGCTCAAAGAGTGGCGCCACAAGGCCATAGGCAATGCCGCGATGCTCGGCACATTCGCCAACCGAGTAGATCGACGGATCGGTGACCGTCTGCATGTAATCGTTCACGACAATGCCGCGATTACAGAAAATGCCGCAATCTTCGGCCAACTGCTTATTCGGACGGATGCCCACGGCCATGACGAGCAGCTCACAATCGAGTGTGGAGCCATCCTTGAATTTCAGTCCGCTGACGCGCGCATCGCCGAGCACCTCGGTGGTCAGGGTGGAGACTTTGAACTTCATCCCCTGTGCCTCCAGCTCGGCGCGCAACATCTCACCAGCCACCGCATCGAGCTGCATATTCATCAGCGTCGCCTGATCATGAATCACGGTCACATCCATACCCAGATGCAACAGCCCCTTGGCCGCCTCCAGACCCAGCAGGCCACCACCGATCACCGCCGCTGTTTTGTATGATTTCGCCGCCTCCAGCATGGCATCGCAATCATCAATATCGCGGAAGGCCATCACGCCCGCTTTATCGTGACCGGGAATCGGAATAATGAACGGGTTGGAGCCGGTGGCGATGATCAGATTATCGTATTCAGCCTCCGTGCCATCTTCTGCCACCACCTTGCGATAGCCGCGCTGGATCTCCTTGATCCGCTTACCCAGATGCAACGTGATACCGTGGTCGGCGTACCACTGCTCATCATTGAGGATAATATCCTCGATCGTCGTATCGCCGGCGAGCACCGGCGAGAGCATGATGCGGTTGTAGTTGGGGTATTTCTCTGCGCCGAAAATGGTGATATCAAACATATCCGGATTGGCTTCGAGGATCTCTTCAATCGCACGTACACCCGCCATGCCATTGCCGATCATCACCAGTTTTTTCTTGCCGTTCATATGCACCTCGTTTTGTCACGCATCTGGATGCGCCGCTTATTGCTTCACACAGTTGTCATGCACAGAGCAATCGCAGTGCCACGAAAGAAAAGGCTGAATTTTCCCAAAACTGGCTGTCTCAAGCCTGTAGTTGCCTAAAAAACATGCATGTAATGCCCAAACAACAGGCAGTCCATCGCAACCTGATGCGCTTTTCTGTTGAAAACTGGTGCAACATCGACAACTGCCCGCATGGCAGTGGCCTTGCTCCATGGACACCATCCATCACGCAAGCCAAGGAGCAGATCATCACATGAGCGAATCATCCATGCGCAGCAACTTCCTCTCATTCAAGAGCCGAGCAAAAATCCTGCATATGACCTGGTTCGCCTTCTTCGTCACCTTTCTGGTCTGGTTCAGCCATGCGCCACTGCTGCTGGCGATTCAGAGCTCCATGGGGCTCTCCGATCAGCAGATCAAAACGCTTTTGATCCTCAATGTCGCGCTCACCATTCCGGCGCGCATCATCACCGGCATGCTGGTCGATCACTTCGGTCCGAAAAAGATGTATGCCGCCATGCTGTTGCTGACCGCCATCCTCTGTTTCTGCTTCGCCTTCGCCACCAACTTTGAAACGCTGGCGCTCGCCCGTTTCCTGCTCGGCTTTGTCGGCGCGGGCTTTGTGATCGGTATTCGCATGATCAGCGAGTGGTATCCGGCCAAGCAGCTGGGGCTGGCCGAGGGGATCTACAAAGGGCTCGGCAATGTCGGCTCAGCTGCCGCTGCCGTTTCGCTGCCCACCATCGCGCTGATGATCGGCGGCGATGATGGCTGGCGCTACGCTACCGCGTTGACCGGTGTGATCGCCTTGATCTATGCCGGCATCTACTACGTTTCCGTCAGTGACACGCCGGCCGGCTCCACCTATTTCCGTCCCAACAAATCGGGCGGATTGGAGGTCTCCAGCCGCGCCGATTTCTTCTTCTACCTGCTGATGAATGTGCCAATGTATCTGGCCATGGCCGTGCTAGTCTGGAAAATTACCGGCTTAGGGCTGGTGACGCCGATGAGCGCCAATATCATCTACGCCCTGCTGCTGGGTATTTACATCTACCAGAGCAGTCAGATCCATCGCGTCAATCGCGAGGTGTTCATCAAGCCGGTCGCTGAAATTCATCGCTACAAATTCAAACAGGTGGCCATCCTCAGCATCGCCTACGCGGTCACCTTCGGTACCGAACTCTCCGTGGTCTCGATGCTGCCGATGTTTTTTCAGGAGACCTTCATGCTGCCGGTCGCCATGGCCGGTATCTTCGGCGCCTGTTTCGCCGCCACCGATGTGATCTCCTGCCCGTCCGGCGGCTTTATCAGTGACAAGTTCGGACGCAAACGCGCGCTGGTCGTGCTGCTGGTCGGTGCTGCCATCGGCTTCTTTGCCATGTCCCAGATCAACGCGGATTGGCCGATTGCACTGGCGGTTGTGGTGATGATGCTCGCCTCGCTCTGCCTCGGTGCGGCTGCCGGTTGCGTGTTTGCGGTCGTGCCATTGATCAAACGCCGCCTCACCGGCCAGATCGCCGGCATGGTGGGCGCTTACGGCAATATCGGTGCGGTGCTCTTTCTCACCGTCTTCTCGCTGGTCTCCGCCGATACCTTCTTCATGGTGATCGCCGGCGGCATTGCATTCGCCGCTATCTGCGCCATGCTGCTGGATGAACCGAAGGGGGTGATGGTCGAGATGTTACCGGACGGCACAATCGAACGGATTCAGATCCATTGATATCCACCGAGGAGCGACACAGATCCGCATGAGCGAACAGTTAAAAGTTGCCGCCGGCCAGTGTTCACGGGCGGGCGTGAAGGCGCAGAATGAGGATTGCTGCGGCATCCGTATCCCCGAAGGGATGGAGTTGACGCATAAGGGCATCGTGGCGGTCACTGCTGATGGTGTTGGATCCAGCGAGGCAGGGCGCGAGGCCAGCGAATATTGTGTGCAAGGGTTTATCAGCGACTATATGAGTACGCCACAATCCTGGCGCGTGGAAACGGCGGGAGATCGCATGATTCGCTCGCTCAATGCTTGGCTCTATAGTCAGGGGCAGCGGCGTTACCAGTCGCAACTGAGTCTCGCCTCCACACTGGCCGCACTGGTGCTGAAATCGACCACCGCGCATATCTTCCATGTCGGCGATTCGCGCGTCTATCTGATTCGCGACAATGCCATCCGCTGCCTGACCAAAGATCACCGATTGGTCGTGGATCGCAACAAAACCTACCTCGCGCGCGCCATGGGCGGTGAACCGGAGGTGCACTACGACTACCGCAAACTCCCCATCCAATGTGGCGACATCTTCCTGCTCAGCAGCGACGGTGTGCATGAGTTCCTCGATGATGGACAGCTCAAAACGATCGCATTATCCGCCGAGCCGGAGTCGGCCGCAGCGGCGGTGGTCAAAGCGGCGCTGGATGGCGGTAGCAACGACAATCTCACCTGCCAAATTCTGCGCATCAAACAGCTGCCCAATCAGGATGAGAATGCTTACTACAGGCAGTTGACCCAGTTACCCTTTCCGCCGCCACTGGAGGCGGGGATGATCCTCGATGGCTACCGCATCATCCGCGAGCTGCATGCCAGCACGACCATTCAGATCTATCTGGCCGAAGATATCGACAGCGGCGAAACGGTGGTGCTCAAAACGCCTTCGGTCAATTTCGAGGATGATCCGGCCTATATCGATCGCTTTCTGCATGAGGTGTGGGTCGGCAGGCGAATTGACAGCCCGCATGTTTTCAAGGTGCACCATCTCAAACGCCCGCGCAGCTGTATCTATTACGTCACCGAATATCTGGAGGGCGGCTCGCTGGCGCAGTGGATGCTCGACCACCCCGAACCCGATCTCGACGAGGTGCGTCACATCACTGCCCAGATCATCAAAGGCCTACGGGCATTCCATCGCCGCGACATGGTGCATCAGGACATTAAGCCGGAAAATATCATGATCGACCGCCACCACACGGTCAAAATCATCGATTTTGGCTCCACCCAAGTCGCCGGCCTGCAAGAGGTCTATACACCAATCGCACAACAGATGATTGGCGGCACCGCTAACTACATCGCTCCGGAGCTCTTCGACGGCTATCAAGCCACCCCGAAGAGCGACCTCTTTTCACTCGGCGTCACTGTCTACGCCATGCTCTCCGGCGGCAAGCTACCCTACGGCAAGCAGGAGTCGGCCAAGCGCAGAAAGCGCTACGACTACATCTCAGTGCGCAAATACAATCTGCATGTACCGATCTGGATGGATGGCGCCATTCGCAAGGCGGTCGATCCAAATCCCGATAAACGCTATGAGGTCATGTCCGAGTTCTTCGCCGATCTCACCACGCCCAACCCCGCATTGATGCGCACCCACGCCCCGCTACTGGAACGCGACCCCGTCCGCTTCTGGCGCGGCCTATCCATGATCTTGGTGATGGTGAACCTGATTCTCATCTTCCTCCTGTCCAGATGATTGAAAGGAGGGGTTGTGTTGGATTTCTCACCACCTGAGCGGTCGATCGCGGTGATGTTGAACAGTAAGCCTTTAGTCGGCGTTTTCTCTGCCGATAGATGACCAGTAACAGGGGCGATGATCGTTCTTTGGACTTTATGCACGGAGGCGGCGTATGACAGGTTATAAGGCGTATCAGGGAAATCAAGTTGAGGGGGCGGGGCCATTGGGGTTGGTACTGTTGACCTATGATGCTCTTTACAAATCATTGGGGCGGGCGCGACTTGCCAGTGAGAGTGGTGATATCGGTATGGAGGCCAATCAGACTGGTATTGCCCTGGAGGCACTGATTGAGCTTTCATCCTCGCTCAATATGGAGGCTGGCGGCGATATTGCTGTGGATTTGGCTCGTCTCTATGCCTACATGATGCGGCGATTGAGTGACGAGATGTACAGCGGTTCCACGCAGGCGTTGACTGAGGTGATGTCACTGGTGCAGACCCTGCGGGAGGGGTGGCAGCAGTTGGATCAGTCTGCTGCAGCGCAGTCATCGACAGCAGCGCAGGTGGCGAGTGAAGCGCCGGTTGCACCACGCATGGCGATAGCCGGCGGTCTCTCTTCTCCGGCGATGGCGTATGGCCTGTGATCTGTTGTGACTGCTGAGGTGCTGCTGGATCAGCAGCTTCAGCACTGTCGGAGCTGTCTGGATGCCTTTGCCGATGCGGTGAGGCAGCAGCGTTGGCATGAGTTGACTCCGTATCAGGAATCCTTTTCAGTCAGTATGGATAATTTGCGCAGTCTGGTCGCTGCGCAGCCGGCGGACGTGACAGAGCATGCGCTGCAGTTGCGTGATCTAGAGATTCGTGTGCGTCGTCTGCAGCGCCAGTTGATGGAGCAGATGGCGCGCACGCAAGGGGATATCACCATGCTGGAGCAGGGTATTCGCCGTGGCGACGCGACATTGCGAAAGTTGGCTGGCTTGGCGCTGCCCTAGGCGCCTGCGACAGCTGCAGTCGCTGTTTTCGTATCACAGCTACTTTCGTAATATGCGTGCGGGATGCTTTTTTGTGCGGCGTGTCACATCTGTGTCACAGAGGGGTGATATGATTCGCACCGTTGCGAAGGCGCAGAATGATTTTCCTATTTGAGAAGGCGGAGCGTGCAAACTCCGCCTTTTTCTTTGCCTGTTTCTCTATGCCAGTAGATCGGTGAGTTGACTGTGGATGGCGATGGTCGCTGCGGATTTGTTGAGCGTGTAGAAGTGTAGTCCGGGTACGCCGTTTTCCAGCAGTTCGCGGCACTGTGCGACGGCCAGTTCGATGCCCATCTGTTTCACAGCCTCCAGATCATCTTGAATCGGTGTCATTTTCTGATGCAGCCAGTCGGGGATCGATGCGCCGCACATGGCGGAGAAGCGGACAATCTGGGCGAAATTGCCGATCGGCATGATGCCGGGGATGATCGGCAGGGTGATGCCAGCGGCGCGGCAGCGGTTGCGGAAATCGAAAAAAGTTTTGTTATCAAAGAAGTATTGGGTGACGGCGGCATCGGCGCCGCGATCCTGCTTCTCTTTGAGATAGCGGATGTCATCGGCCACGCCGCCGGCGGACTCGGGGTGCCCTTCGGGATAGGTGGCGCAGGCGATGGAGAAGTCGCCCTGCTCGCGCAGGAAGGCGATCAGATCGGTGGCGTGCGAGAAGCCGCCGGCGACTGCCTCGAAACGATCCATCCCCTCGGGCGCATCGCCGCGCAGGGCGAGGATGTTTTCGATGCCGGCGGCCTGGTAGTCGGCCAACAGCTCTGCCAGTTCGGCTTTGCTGGCGCCGACACAGGTGAGGTGGGCAACTGGCGAGAGGCCGGTCTCCGACTGAATGCGGGTGACGATCCCCTTGGTACGATCCTGTGTGGTGCCGCCGGCGCCGTATGTGACTGAGATATAGGCGGGGTTGATCACCCTTAGCTCATCGAGGCATTGCCACAGATTGGCTTCGCCCTTGTCGGTTTTGGGCGGGAAAAATTCGCAGGAGATGAGCGGTTTTTCGGCCGCTGCAAGGATGTTGGAGAGTTTCATAAATTATAACCTCGGCACGGTGACGCCCGTCTGCCCCTGATATTTGCCTGATTTATCTTTGTAGGAGGTTTCGCATACCTCGTCCGACTCGAGGAAGAGGAACTGCGCCACCCCTTCGCCGGCGTAGATTTTGGCTGGTAGCGGTGTGGTGTTGGAGAACTCGAGGGTGACATGCCCCTCCCACTCCGGCTCCAGCGGCGTGACATTGACGATGATGCCGCAGCGCGCATAGGTCGATTTGCCGAGGCAGATGGTCAGCACCGAGCGCGGGATGCGCATATATTCGACGGTGCGCGCCAGCGCGAAGGAGTTGGGCGGGATAATGCAGACATCGGATTGAATATCGACAAATGAGCTGGGGCAGAAATCTTTCGGATCGACAATGGCGGAGTTGATGTTGGTGAAAATCTTGAACTCATCGGCACAACGCACATCGTAACCGTAGGAGGAGAGGCCGTAGGAGACAATGCCGCTGCCATCAGCCTTGGTTTTGACCTGACCATCGACAAACGGCTCGATCATGCCGTGTTTTGTCGCCATATTGCGAATCCAGCTGTCCGATTTGATGGACATGAAGCACCTCCGTCACGCATTGTGACGGCGCAGCATAGCTGTGAAGGGAGGGAACGCAATCAGATTGTGGGGTAACTATTTAGCTCATCCCACGGTTTGCCCGCTAGCCGCGTTGAACATGCCCATGTGCAGCAGCACACTGCGCGTGTTCACCTTGCTATCGAACAAACCGCGGGCGATCTGAACAGTTCCAGCACGTAGATAAACAGTTACATTGTGGGCGGATTGTGGTGTGGAATCTTGCAGTTGGCGGCGCGATAGGGGGCTGTTTTAGTGCCCGGGATAACGTTGCTGAAGCTGCTGATAGAGCTGGGTGACGGACTGCTGCAGTGTGCTTGGGTCGCCATTATTGGTGATGATGTAGTCGGCTTTGGCGCGGCGCAGTTGGTCGCTGCATTGGCGCTGTACAATAGCATCGAAGTCGGCAGCGCTGCGATCACCGCGTTGCACGACCCGTTGTCGGCGTAGGGCAAGCTCAGCCAGTACACAGATCACGCTATCCATGCGTGCTTCACCACCCGACTCCAGCAGTACCGATGCTTCAATGATCACGAACGGCGCCTGCTGTCGGCGTAGCCAGTTGTCTTCGGCAGCGGCGATGCGCGGATGCATGATGGCGTTGAGTTGGCGCGTGGCGGCCGCATCTTTGAAACAGTGCGCAGCCAGATGGCGGCGGTTGAGCGAGCCGTCTGCATGCAGGATCGCATCACCGAAGGCATCACTCAGGGCTTGCAGGCATTCGGAGCCGGGTTGACAGAGTTGGTGGCCGACACGATCGAGATCGAGCGTGGGTACACCCAGTGAGGCGAAGATGGCCGCGACGCTACTTTTGCCGCTGCCGATGCCGCCGGTGAGGCCGATACGGTGGGGGAGGGCGGGGCTGTTCATAACGGAGCAAACTGGCGATACCAGTGCAGGATCGCATCCCCCCAGATGAACCAGACCATGCCGGCCACTGCCAGATAGGGACCGAAGGGGATCTCGCTACGCATGCCGCGCCGGCTGGATGCGAGGATGATCAGGCCGGCGAAGGTGCCGATCAGCGACGAGGCGAGTACGATAAATGGCAGCGCCTGCCAGCCCATGAAGGCGCCGAGCATGGCGAGGAGCTTGAAATCGCCATAGCCCATCCCTTCGCGGCCGGTGGCGAGCAGGAAGAGTTTGGCCACAGACCAGAAAACCACATAGCCGGCGAGCGCGCCGATCAGTGCGTTCTGCCACGACCCCCAGAGCAGTTGCAGGAGCAGGCCGGTGGCGATGCCGGGGTAGGTGATCGCATTGGGAAGCAGGCCGGTCTCCAGATCGATGAAGGTGAGAATCCAGAGGAGGAAAAAGAGGATGCAGGCGATCAGTAGATCGGGGGTGTAGCCATAGTGGGCGGCGAGTGCTCCCCAGCTGAGCGCCATCAACAGCTCCAGCAGGGGATAGCGCCATGCGATGGTGCTGTGACAGTGGCGGCAGCGTGCACCCAGCAGCAACCATGAGAGAATCGGCAGGTTGTCGTACCAGGCGATGGCGTGTTGACAGTGCGGACAGTGGCTGCCGGGCAGCAGGATCGATTCGCGGCGAGGAATGCGATAGACACAGACATTGGCAAAACTGCCGAAGAGCGCGCCGAGCAGGGTGGCGAGGGCGATGATTGGGAGGTTCATGCCTCGTTCGGCGGCTGTTTTTTGAGACGGTAGCGTAGTGAACGGAAGCTGATGCCGAGCGCCTCAGCGGCACGGGTGATGTTGCCGCCGCTGGTTTCCAGCGCTTCGTGGATCAGTTGTTGTTCAAAGCGGGTGACCCACTGGTCGAGGTCGCCCCCCTGCTGCTGGAGTGTGGCCAGTGAGGCTGGCGCCGATTCGCGGCTGCCGAAGTAGAGCTCATCGAGCAAGGCAGCGGTCAATTCGCCATCTTCGCTGAGTGCCAGCATGCGCTGCAGCAGGTTCTCCAGTTCGCGCACATTGCCCATGAAGGGGAGCGCGGTCAGTGTTTTCAGCGCATCATCGCTCAATCGCGCGCGACCACCGCTCCACTGGCGCACGATGTGTTCGGCGAGCAGCGGAATATCTTCACTGCGCTGGCGCAGCGCCGGCATGTGCACAGGGATGACATTGAGGCGGAAGAAGAGGTCTTCACGAAACGCCCCCTGCTTCACCTCGGCGGCCAGATCGCGATGCGTGGCGGCGATAATGCGGACATCGATCTCGCGCTCGTAGTCATCGCCGACGCGGCGCACCTGCTTCTCTTGCAGTGCACGCAGCAGTTTGACCTGCACGTGCAGGGGGAGTTCGCCGATCTCGTCGAGGAACAGCGTGCCGCGGTTGGCGGATTCAATCAGTCCGGTGCGGTCATGGTCGGCGCCGGTAAATGCGCCTCTGCGGTGACCGAAGAGTTCGGACTCAAATAACCCCTCGGGAATCGCCCCGCAGTGAACGGGAACAAAGGGACCTTTGGCGCGCGGCGATTGGACGTGGATGATGCGTGCGGCCAGCTCTTTGCCGGTGCCGGTTTCGCCGGAGATGAGTACGGTGAATTCTGTACTGGCGGCACGTTTGAGCCGATCGCGTACCCGCTGCATGGCAGTGGAGTTGCCAATGAGCAGGGTATCGTTTCCCGCAGGCATAGGTGTGGTGGTGCTCTGGCTGTCGGCTTGTGATTGGCATTTGTCGCTCAAGGCGCGCTCGACGGCGGCGGCCAGCTCCTCGCTCGATACCGGTTTGGTGAGATAGTCGAATGCGCCCTGTTTCATGGCGCTGACCGCAGTATCAGCACTGGCATAGGCGGTGATCAGGATGACCGGCGTATCGGGCTGTTGTTGTCGCACGCAGTCGATGACTTCGAGCCCTGCGTCGCGCCCCTGCATGCGTAGATCGGTGAGTACCAAGTCGACTGGGTGCTGCTGCAGGTGTGCCTGCGCGGTAGCGAGATTTTCCGCACTGAATACCTGATGGCCGTGCAGCTCCAGTCCGAGGGCGAGCACCTTGCGGGCGTTGGCCTCATCTTCGACCAGTAGAATATCAGCCATCGGCGTGCGCTGTGGCCGGGGTGCTCAGGGCATGGACGATGAAGCAGGTCTGCCCCGACTCTTGCTTCAGCGCGACCTGCCAGTGATTGGCGTGGCAGATCTGCTGCACAGTCGCCAGCCCTAAACCGATGCCTTGCGAGCGACCGCTCACGAAGGGTTGAAAAATCTGCTCCACCATATCGGCGGGGATGTTACCGTGATTGCAGAGAGAAAGTGACCATTTTTCTTCTTCTGCTGCAAGTGTGATGGTGACATCGCCGTCGCTGTTCTGCAGCGCATTGGTGAGCAGATTGTCGAGCACAATACGAAAGTGATCCGCATCGATATGCAGCGTGTCAATCTGACAGTCGTACTGGATGCGTGCGGGGTCAATACCGCACTGCTGTATGGCGCTTTCAATCAGCGACGGCATCTGTGTTGCGGCTGGGTGTGGATCGAGCGGTTTGGCATATTCGAGCATCATATGTACCAAACGCTCCAAGCGGTGGAACTCCTCCTGCATGATCCGAGTGAGCTCCGTGCTGTGCTGCGGCGATTGAGTGATCAGCTCGAGGCTCTGCGACATGGTATTGATCGGATTGCGAATCTCATGTGCCAGCATGGCGGCCATTTCACCGAGGATGGCCATCTTCTCCTGCTCGATCAGTTTTTTCTCCAATCCGCGCAGATGGCTGATATCAACAATGGTCAACAGCCACTGCGCTTCGGTATGTTGTGAGAGACGGCGCAGGGTGAGCAGCAGCTCTTTGTTTTGGTGGCTATATTCGCATTGGCAGCTTGGATGCGCCTGCTGCAGACAGCTGCGCAGCTCTGGCTTGGTTAATATTTGTGTGATCAGGTCATCATTGACCAGATGCCGTGCGGCATCGTTCATGTCGCGGATCTGCTGCTGTTTGTCGAGCAGGATCACCCCCTCATGCATTTCGCGCATGATGTTGTTGTGCAGTTCAGTCAGCCGATGCTGCTGGCGGATGGCCTGACTGCTCTCATCTTGCAGTGCGGCTTGCCGTTTGGCGATGTAGGCCATGACACCGCCGATCAATAGCAGCGCGGAGACCTGCAGCAGTAGGTGCAGGGCCTGATGTTGGCTGGGCTGGCTGTTTCGGATAAGCCAGAAATCGGCATAGATGGCGCAGAGGTAGCCGATGCAGCTGAAGACGGCGATGACAATCGGCAGGGTGCGTGCGGCGTGGCTGCCGGCGGCGATGACGATCAGGCCGAGCAGGAAGGCGAGCGGGCTGTCGATGCCGCCGGTGGCGAAGATCAGCAGTGCGGCGAGGAAGGTGTCGGAGGCGTAGAGGTAGCCGAGCTGATTCAGATCGTGCGGTGTGCGCCGCTCCAGCAGGGTGAAGATGAGCAGGGAGCCGGCAAAGAGTAGGGCGGCCATCTGCATGAGTTGCTGATGCAGGGGGCTGGCCGCAGGGTAGAACCAGAGGCCAAGGAGCACACTCAGAAGGAGTGAGCTGATCAGATGGACGGTGATGACGCGCACGGGGCGGTGGTTTAGCGGGCTTTGTTCATGGGGAGGCGTTAGACGATGGAGGCCATTTTGAAGATCGGCAGATACATGGCGATCACCAGTCCGCCGATCACCACGCCGAGAAAGGCCATAATCAGCGGCTCCATCAGCTCCTGCATGTTGTTGACGGCGGTGTCCACCTCCTCCTCGTAGAAGTCGGCGATCTTGCTGAGCATCTCCTCCAGACTGCCGGTCTGCTCGCCGATGGAGATCATCTGTGTGACCATCAGCGGGAAGATTTTACTCGCTTCCAGCGGTGCGGTGAGGGTCTCACCCTGACTGATGGAATCTTTTGAGGAGAGGATCACCTCTTCGATGATGACGTTGCCGGCGGTTTGCGCCACGGTGTCCAGTGATTCGAGAATGGGGACACCGGCGGCGGTGAGGGTGGAGAAGGTGCGGCAGAAACGGGCGACAGCCGCCTTGCGCAGGACATCTCCGAGCACCGGCAGATTGATCAGAATTTTATCGAAAAAGCGCCGTCCCTGCGGTTTTTTATAGGCGAAAATGATGCCTGCCACTAGCACAATCGGGACACCGACCACCAGATACCAGTAGGCGACAAAGGCGTTTGAGATGGTGATCGCCACCTGTGTGGGCATCGGCAGCTCGAAGCCGGAGTCGGCAAACATCTTCGCAAACACGGGGATTACTTTGATCATCAGAATGGAGGTCACCACAAAGGAGATGACCAGAATAGAGACGGGATAGACCATGGCCGATTTGATCTTCGCCTGCAGAGCCAGCGCCTTCTCCTTATAGATGCATAGACGTAGCAGGATGGTATCGAGGATGCCGCCCTGTTCACCCGCCTCGACCAGCGCACAGGTGAGACGGTCGAAATCTTTGGGGAATTTGCGCATCGTTTCACCGAGCGGATTGCCGCCCTCGAGATTTTGACGCACGTCGCGCAGCAGTTTGACCATCGCCTTCTTCTCCGCACCACGCTCAGCCAGCTCGAAACACTGCACCAGCGGCAGGCCGGCATTGATCATGGTGGAGAGTTGCCGGAAAAAGACGGAGATATCCTTCTCATCGACCTTCTCTTCAAAGAGCTCGATCTCCATCGGCTTCTTTTTGACGCTGACACCGCTCAGCCCTTTGTGGCGCAGGATCGCAATCGCCATGGCGCGGCTCTTCGCTTCCAACTCGCCGCTCTCCTTGGCGCCCTGCCGGTTTTTGCCTTCCCAGAGAAAAACAGGCATCAGTCGGCCACCGTAATGCGCAGACACTCTTCAAGCGAAATGTCTCCCTGTTTCACCTTTTCCAGTGCCTCCATGCGTAATGTTTTGACACCATGCTGAATCGCAAGCGCGTTGATGGCGTCGGAATTTTCGCCAGCGTACACAGCATCGCGGATATCATCAAAGATCGGCATCACTTGATAGATACCGGTGCGCCCCTTGTAGCCGGTGCCGTTGCAGGTCGGGCAGCCGCTGCCCTGCATGGGGTGGTAATCTGCCACCTCCTCCTCAGGCACGCCGGCATCGATTAGGGCGGCGGCGGGGATGTCGATCTCTTTGCTGCACTCCGGGCAGTTGCGCCGCGCCAGACGTTGTGCGGAGATGAGGTTGATCGCCGAGCCGACGAGAAACGACTCGATGCCCATATTGATCAGTCGGGTCATGGTCGAGGGGGCATCGTTGGTGTGCAGGGTGGCCAACACCATGTGGCCGGTAAGTGCCGCCTTGATGCCGATGGCGGCGGTTTCATGGTCACGAATCTCACCGATCAGGATGACGTCAGGATCTTGACGCATGAATGAGCGCAGGGTGTTGGGGAAGTCGAGACCGATATCGGGCTGTACATTGACCTGGTTGATGCCCATGAAGTTAAACTCGACCGGGTCTTCGGCTGTGGAGATATTGACGCCCGGCTGATTGAGTTCGGCCACAGCCGAGTAGAGGCTGACTGTTTTGCCCGAGCCGGTCGGGCCGGTGACCAGCACCATGCCGTAGGGCTGGTGGATCGCATGCTTGAGCCACTGCAACGACTGCTCGCGGTAGCCGAGTTTGGTCATATCCAGCTGCAGACTGGAGGGGTCGAGCAGACGCATGACCACCTTTTCGCCAAACAGGGTGGGCAGAATCGAGACACGGAAATCGACGGTTTTGGCGCGTGAGAGGCGGAGTTTGATGCGCCCGTCCTGCGGGATGCGCCGTTCAGAGATATCGAGGCGTGCGAGGATTTTCAGGCGTGAGACGATGGCATCGCGCATCTTCAGGCTCGGGCGCATGATCTCATGCAACACACCATCGATGCGGTAACGCACCCGCAGGGTGGTTTCATACGGCTCCAGATGAATATCGGAGGCGCCCTTTTTGATGGCATCCATCAGGATCAGGTTGACCAAGCGCACCACTGGCGCCGCTTCGACTTCGGCGGAGAGGGTGACCTCATCGACGTCGTTCTCCGTCGTATCGACGACCTCCACATCCATGGCGCCGAGATCGGCCATGACCCGCTCCAGATGTGAGTCGCTATCGCTTAAACTCTCCAGCTTCTCAACCAGCTGCGATTCGGCGGCCACCACAATGTCGAGCTTGCAACTGCTAATAAACGATATTTCATCCAGACTATTGATATTATATGGATCCACCACCGCCACGCGCAGTTTTTTACCCTCCCGCTGTAGCGGCAGGATAAGGTTTTTACGCAGCATCTCGGAGGGGATTTTGGCGGCTTTCGGATCGATCTCGCACTGATCGAGATCGACCACCGGACAGCCGAAGGAGCGCGCCATAAAGGCGACCAGTTCATCTTCACTGAAGATCTGCTGCTTCACCAGCTGGCTGGTGAAGGTGTCGCCGTGCAGCTTCGCTTCGTGCTCGATCCTGTCGAGCTGTTCGCGGTTGATGCGCTGCTGTTTGAGGAGGATATCCCCCAGTCTGGAGCGGCTGATCACGGCTGCTCCCAGCCCGGCAGGTTGATGGTTGGGCGCTTGAGCTGCTGTTCGATGCGCGCCAGTGCGCTGCGACAGTCGGGTAGCGGACAGTCGTGCCACCAGCTGAAGGAGGCTGCGCCTTGCGCAATCAACATCGGCAACCCATCGGTGACCATGCTGCAGCCGCCGTTGGCGCGGGTGAAGGGGGTGTCGCCATCGGGGCGGTAAACAGCATCGATGGCCAATGCATCACCTGTCGGCACAGGCAATGTAAAGGGGAAGGGGGCATCATCTTTCAGGCCGATGGCGGTGGTGTTGATGCGCAGTGCTGTTTGCGCGGCGATCTCGTTGACTTGCGTTTGCGACCAATCCAGCGCCGCACAGTGGAGCGCGGGGTAGTGGCGTGCGACATCATCCAGCAGGCGCGCGAGGCGATCGGGGTTGCGGTTGCAGATATATACCCGCGCCGGCTTGAGGGTGTGCAGGGCATGCAGTACGGCGCGCGCAGTGCCGCCGGCGCCAAATAGCAGTACATCCCGCCCGGCGATGGGTCGCTGCGCCCCCTCCACCACGGCTTTGAAGCCCAGCCAGTCGCTGTTGGTCGCCTGCCAGCCATCACTGCCGCGGCGCACCGTATTGACGGCGCCGATGCGCAGTGCCGCATTATCGGCATGCACCAACGGCATGACTGTCTCTTTGTGGGGGACAGTGACATTAAAGCCCTGAATGCCCAGCGCCCACAGGCCGTCGAGTGCCTGTGGCACGGCGTCGGGCGCTACCGGAAAGGGGAGGTAGGCGGCATCGAGTTGCTGCTGTTCGATAAAATCGCGTTGAAACATAGGGGAGAGCGAGTGCGCAACCGGCCAACCGATAATGCCGTAGAGAGATGTGGAACCGCTGATATTCATGCCTCGCCACTTTAGAAATCGAAAGGGGATGTGTCAAAGCTTCTGCTGAAATTGGCGGAAAATGTGCTAGATTGGCCGCGTCAAACGCTGTGGCGAGGGGTGGTGTATTGAGTCCGACAACAGAAAATCGAGATAGTCAGCTGTTTTTGAATCGTGATCTGAGCATGCTGGAGTTTAACCGGCGCGTCTTTGAGATGGCGGCGGATGCGTCGTTGCCGCTGCTGGAGCGGTTGCGTTTTCTCTGTATCTCCACATCGAATATGGATGAGTTTTTCGAGGTGCGGGTGGCGACCTTGAAGCATCTGCTCTCGGCCGGCTCCTTGGCGACGGCGGCCGATGGTATGACGGCGGCGGAGATTCTGATGCGCATTCGCGAGCGGGTGGAGGCGCTGGTGGATGATCAGTACCAGCTGCTCAACCGCGAGCTGCTGCCGGCACTGCAGGAGCAGGGCGTGCAGTTTCTCAAACGCTCGGAGTGGAATGAGGCGCAGCAGACCTGGATCCGCCGCTTTTTCCGCCGTGAGCTGCTGCCGGTGCTGACACCGGTCGGGCTCGATCCGGCGCACCCCTTCCCGCGCTTGGGCAGTAAGGTGCTCAATTTCATTGTCGCGCTGGAGGGGAAGGATGCCTTCGGGCGCGAATCGAAATATGGCATCGTGCAGGCGCCGCGTTCGCTGCCACGGGTGATCCGCCTGCCGGAGGAGATCTCCGATAGCGAATATGCCTATGTCTTCCTCTCCTCGATTATCCATGAACATGTCGGTGCCTTTTTTCCGGGTATGGAG
>JALUXN010000025.1 GCA_027018975.1 Mariprofundaceae bacterium
AATACCGCCTCTACGCCGACGACCCCTTCATCCCATCGGCTGAAGCGTCGCTCTTCGCCGGCCTGTCGATGCCGACCGGTTCGATCAACAAACGCAACACCACCCACCCGCTGGCCATGCGCCAAAAGGAGCTGCTCCCCTACAGCATGCAGCTCGGCTCTGGCACATGGGATCCAATCATCGGCCTGCTCTATCAACGCTCCACCTCGCCCATCTGGTGGGGCGTCAACGGCCGCGTTACCCTGCGCAGCGGCCACAACAAGCGCGGCTACCGCCTCGGCAACCGCGCCCAGCTCGATGGTTATGTGATGTACCAGCCGCATGTCGCATGGGTGCTGTATGGCGAGCTCAACGGCGACTGGCAGGGGCGCATGCATGGCGAAGTCGATGAGGCGCGCAGCGGTGCCTCCGGCCACGCCACTCAGGGCAATCCGAACTCCCCCTACATGACCCCGCTCTGGGATCCCGCCAACAGCGGCAAATCGCAGCTCTTCACCACCCTCGGCGTGCAGTGGCAGCCGGTACCGCTGCAGATTGTCGATGTCGGCGTGCAGCTGCCGCTCTATCAGCGCATGAACGGCCTGCAACTCAAAGACCAATGGCGGGTGATGCTCACCTGGTATATCGAAATCCCGACCAGCAAGAGCATCCGCGCCCTGCCAACCAGCCATACGCCGGCCGACGCCGCGCTCGGATTTTAGGAGGAGATCATGAAGACAGTGATGAAAACAATCGTTGCCATGCTACTGCTGACATGCACCACACCGGCATGGGCGACCGCCATCCCCGATGCCGATTCGGCGGCAGCGCAGACCTATACGGCTCGCTGCAGCGTCTGCCACAGCCTGCCGCATCCGGCGCGGCTCGACTGGGCGCACTGGCGGCATATGCTGCATGTGATGAAAGAGCGTATGGCCGAGCGGCAGATCACGCTGCCCGATGAAGATTGGCGGCAGATCGCCGGCTATCTGCAGTCCCATGCGCGTTAGCCGAATCATCTTCGGCATCATCGGCCTGATGTTGGTGGTCGGGGTGTTCATCACCCCGACCGCGCACGCCGACACGCTCTCCGCCATGCACACATTCGGCGTGCAACTGCCGCAAACAGAGAAACCGGCGCCCGATTTCACCCTGCGCACGCTCTCCGGTAAACCCGTCACGCTGCATGCGCTGCGTGGAAAATTTATTCTGCTCCACTTCTGGGCGACGTGGTGCGTTCCCTGCCGAGAAGAGATGCCGAAACTGCACACGCTGGCGCAAACGTTTGCAGGCCAACCATTGCAGATCGTCTGCATCAACGTCGATCGCGGCAATCGCGACGGCGTACAGCAGTTCATCGATCGCGTGACCCCCGGCTTTCACACCCTGCTCGACCCAAGCGGAGAGGTGCGCCGCGCCTACGCCATCCGCATGCTACCGACCACCTACCTCATCAACCCGCATGGCCACATCATCGGCCGTATCATGGGTGAACGCGACTGGTCATCGCCCGCTGCCCATGCCATGCTCGCCCCGATGATCCAGACCATCACCAAGGAGAATCATCATGCCACAACCCATCCGTAACACCATCATCGCCACCCTGCTGGCCATCACACTGGCCGGCTGCAACGATCACGCAGCGCAGATGCAGAGCCAACTCAACACCATTCGCCTGCTGGTCAAAGAGTCCGCCGTCCTAGCGACACAGGCCGCCTGCGCACCGGCATCCACCAAAAACGACATCATCCACGCCTCCGTAACCCTGCTGCGCCGCGCCATGGGCGGCAAAGAGATGGCCGCCATCCACAAAATGATGGGCGCCATGCCGGACATGGACAACAACAGCATGCACAATAAAAAGATGACACCAGCCCCATCGAGCAATGGCATGGATCAATCCCATATCGCCATCCACGATGCCGGCGAGGCGGTATTTGCACTACTGGACAGCTACGGCAGCAGCCACGCCCCGACCTGTCAACAAGTTCAACCCGCCCAACTCGCCGCCACCGCCGCCCTACTACGCGAAACCGATGGCCTACCCCTCCAGCAAGCCGAAACGCAACTCAATCAGACACAACACAAGCTACCCGCCAACAGCCCCGAAAGCGTCCATCAACTGGCCAGCACACTGGCAGCGATCTGAGCAGCGCCATCAGCATATGACTGAATGGGTAACCATTCAGTCATATGCTGGAACTGTTCAGATCGCCCATGGTTTTGTTCGATAGCAAGGCGAGACTGCCCTGAACCTACGGGTGCATCGCCTCGACGAAGATGCGGTCGATATTCCCCTGCCACGCCTCGTGGTAGGCGGCCAGCCAACCATCGGCCTGTGTTTGGCCGCTCTCCACGGCTCGCATGAGTGGGCGCAGGAAGATGCTCTCATCGTCACCGCGCGCATTGCGGGCATCTAGCCGTTTCAGTCCGTTCTTGGCGATGGTTAGCATCTCTTCGGCCAGTTGTAGCACGCTGCGATCCCGGAATGGGGTGCGCAGTGCATCAATCGGCACGCGCTCGCGCAGCGCGATCACCTCGTCGTGGCGCCAGTCGGCGATCATGGCCCACGCCGCATCTTCGGCCTGTTTATCGTAGAGCACCCCTTTCCAGAGCGCCGGCAGCGCGCAGATCCATGGCCAGCCGCCGGCATCGGCGCCACGCATTTCGATGAACTGTTTCAGCCGTACATCAGGAAACAGCGTGGAGAGATGCAGTTCCCAGTCATCCATGGTGGCATATTCACCCGGCAGCTGGGTCAGACGCCCGACGAGAAAATCGCGGAAACTGGCGCCGCTGCAGTCGATATAGCGATCCTCACGCATGACAAAGTACATCGGCGCATCGAGCGCCCACTCGGTGTAGGTGGCGAAGCTGAAATCATCGTCGAAAAAGCAGGCGGGCATGCCGGTGCGGTCGGCGTCGGTATCGAGCCAGCAGGCGGCGCGGCGCGAGAGGTAGCCGCTGGGCTTGCCCCCCTCAAAGGGGCTGGCGGCAAACAGCGCCGTGACTACCGGTTGCAGGGCGGCGGCGATGCGCAATTTGCGTGCCATATCCGCCTCGCTGGCGTAGTCGAGATTGGCTTGGACGGTGGCGGTGCGCAGCATCATATCGAGCCCGCCGGCGCCCACCTTGGGCATATAGCGGCGCATCACCGCATAGCGTGCTTTGGGCATCCAGTCGATGTCGCTGCGCTGCCATTTCGGCTGGAAACCGAGGCCGAGGAAGCCGATGCGCAGCTCGTCGGAGATCTCGCGCAGCATCTGGTGGTGGCTGCGCGTCTCACAGCAGGTCTCGTGAATGGTGGCCAGCGGTGCGCCGGAGAGCTCCAGCTGCCCACCCGGCTCCAGCGTGACCGACGCGCCATCGCGTTTGAGGGCGATCACCTGCCCCATCTCCTCCACCGGCTGCCAGCCACGCTCGGCCAGCATCTCCAGCACACGGCGGATACTACGTGCGCCGGCGTAGGGGATTGGCTGGAAACTGTCCATGCAGAAGCCGATCTTTTCGTGCTCGGTGCCGATGCGCCAGTCGCTGCGCGGTTTGCAGCCTTGCGCGAACCAGCTATGGAGGTCGTCAGGGGTAAGGGGTTGCGGCATGCGGCAACGCTAACCCGAGTTGACGGTTGATGAATAGCAGGAAAATCATTTGAGGCGGGCGCTTACTGTTGATAATAGTAGTCGTATTGATTCAGCAGCGACTCGGTGATCGACCACGCTTCGGCGTAGGAGAGGCCGCTATCATCGGGGAAGACGATGCGCACATAGAGGCGGCGCTGATACTGCGCTTTCAGAGCATCGAGCCGACGGTGCAGCACCGCTTCGCTGACCGTTTGATAGGCCGGATCATTCGGACCGCGGATCTCGGCTTTTAGTTTGCCCTGATGCTTGCTGTAGCGCACCAGTACGACCACTTTGCCGACTGCCGAGCGGGCGGGGCGAATGAGCTTGTTATATTTCACCAACAGGTCGTTGTGCTCCAGATTGAGGTGCTGATATTTCTCGACCTGCAGATCGTAGCGCTGTTGTAGGGCGGCCAGCTGGTTGTTGCTGGTATCGAGCGCCTGCTGTTGCTGTTGCAGGGCTGCTTCGCGCTGTTGCAGCTGGGTCTGCAGTGTCTGCTGGGCTGTTTGCAGGGTGCTGTTCTGCTGTTGCAGCTGAAGCTTTTGCTCGTTCGCCTTGGCCAGCGCCTGCTGCAGTGCCTGTTGGGCGGTGACGCTCTGCTGCAGGCGCGCAATGTTGCGGCTGTTCTCGTCATTCAGATTGAGCAGCTTCAGCTGCAGCATCGCCCGCTCCTCTTCGAGTTGGTGCAGGCGCATGTTGAGCTTGGCGTTGGTGTCGCTGGTCGATTGCGCCTGCTCGGTGGCGGCGCGTTCGGCGGCTAGCGAGGCGCGCAGCTGTGCGACCAGATCCATGTTTTTGATCAGTAGCGACAGCATGGCGAGCAGAAAAATCAGCATAATCACCGTCATAATATCGGTGAACGAGGGCCAGAAGCTCTCGCTCTGCTGTTCATGTCCGATCCTTAGATCAACAAAGCCATCCTGCATCGATCAGGCGCCCGGCAGCCGGAATCCGTCACGCAGCAGTGATGCCAACTGCTGCAGTTGCGCCGACAGCTCCGCGTGTTGGCGCTGTGACTGCTGTTCAGATGCTTTGGCCGCCGCCTCGATACGCTGGGTGATGGCATCGGGGTTGAGCGCCTCGAAATAGTCGTGCAACGACTGTACCAGCAGCTGTGCCTGACTGACCAGTTCCACCGCCCGGCTCTCGACGGCGGTCGCGCTGCTCTGCAATCGCGGCAGCAGGCGGGTCGAAGTGAAATACTCCAGATCGGCCAGCAGGCGGCTCTGCACCCCCTGCAGCGCGGCATGGAAGTAGGCGAGGATCAGATAGCAGACAATGGCGCTCATGGTGGTGGAGAGGGCGGTGGACATGCCGTGAATCACCATGCCCATGCCGCTGGAGGAGACCGCCTGTTCCAGCAGCGACGAGGCGCCGACCAGCGCGATGGAGAGGGAGACGATGGTGCCGAGTACGCCGCAGAGGATCAGGATATTGTGAACAAAGCGGATGGGGGCAGTGCGGTTGTTCTCATTGGCCAGCAGGGTGGCGGCAAAGACCTGATGCTGGATTGGCGCGTGCTGCAGCTGCATGCTCTCCATCGCCTCATAGCGGCGGGCAATCATGCTATGGGTATCGACCTCTTCGAGCAGATTGGCGCGCTGCTGATCCATGTTGCGGCGAAATGTGACTAGGCTGTGCTCTTCGCGCGCATAGTGCACAAGCAGGGTCAGGATCCGCAACATACCGATAAGAAAGAGCAAACAGATCAAACCATTGAGCATGAGGCCGGCGGAGGTCTGTTGATGGGAGAGGTAGATCTGCTGCAGCGTGTCGGAGAAGTGGAATGCCAGCGCGATCACCAGCAGCGCGACGACAGCCATCTGCAGCATGATCTTCTGACTCATGTGACGATTCGCGAGCATGTTCACCTCCATGACCGCCGCCAGCCTGACGCTTCTATTTCCGCCCTTCAAGCCTCGGCTGTGCAAGCCTGCAGGCGTGGGATAGATGTGGATCAACGTAAAGAGGGTGGCCGAAGCCACCCTCTTGAATCGTCCGGCTGAGAAGCAACCGGAAGCAGGGAGATCGCTTAGATCTTGCCTGCTGCTACAGCGTCGAAGAGCGCTTTCGCTGCTTCATCTTCGTGGCCTTTGATCAGGTGTTTGAACTGACCGGTCATCAGGCCAGCTTTGCCTTTCCACTTGCCGTTAGCCTGGATCATCTTGCGATCGCCTACCTTGAAGCCGCCTTTGAAGACAGCTGCCAGTGCGTCTGCACTGCCATATGCGGCTGCAACGTCTTTCCAAGCCGGACCGACTTTGTTTTTAGCAACTGCGTGGCAGGCCTTACATTTCTTGACGTTGAATGCACTTGCTTCTGTCGCAACACCCATCATGCCGATAGATGCTACTGCTGCGATAATTAACGCTTTTTTCATTATTCCTCTCCTTGAGTTTTCAGTTCTGGTGGGCAGGAAACCGACTGCTCGCCGCCCCTCCCTCTTGTGGCAATCCTTGCGACAGGGCTTGCATCACCACAGCTGCGACGCTGCCGTAGGGCAAGGACGGCTTCTAGGCGTAATAATTCCCCCACCGGGGAGGGAGGTGCCCGGTGGGACAGTGGCAATACCATCGACTCAGGCGCTGCGAAACGCCTCCGCATCGTCGGCCAGCGCCTCACCGCAGGTCAGTGACAAGGCGAGAGTATCACTCTCGCGGGTGACGCAGATGGTCGATTCTGCTGCCGCTTCGCCGGCAATCAGCAGGCGCGCCAGCGGTGTCTCCAGCTGATCCTGCATGAAGCGCTTCAGCGGCCGCGCGCCGAAGGCGGGGTCATACCCCTCGGCAGCCAGCCAATCGACCGCCTCGCCACTGACCACCAGATTGAGCTGCTGCTCGGCCAACCGTGCGCCCAGCTCGGCGAGGAAGAGGCGCACCACCGCGGCCACATCGCGGCGGGTGAGCGGCTTGAACAGCACCCGATCATCGAGCCGGTTGAGGAATTCGGGGCGGAAGTGCGCCTTCAGCTGCGCCATCACCTGCGCCCGCGCCGCCGCATCGATCTCGCCATCCGCGCCAATGCCCTCGAGCAGATGCTCCGAGCCGAGGTTGCTGGTCATGATGATGATGGTGTTCTTGAAGCTGACCGTGCGACCGTGGCTGTCGGTCAGACGCCCATCATCGAGCAGTTGCAGCAGGATGTTGAAGACATCGGGATGCGCCTTCTCCACCTCATCGAGCAGCAGCACGCAGTAGGGCTTGCGCCGCACCGCCTCGGTGAGCTGGCCGCCCTGCTCATAGCCGATATACCCCGGCGGAGCGCCGAGCAGACGCGACACGGCATGCTTCTCCATGAACTCACTCATATCGATGCGCACCATATTCTCCTCGCTGTCGAAGAGCGTGCGCGCCAGCGTGCGTGCCAGCTCGGTCTTGCCGACACCGGTCGGCCCCAAAAAGAGGAACGAGCCGATCGGCTTCTGCTGATCGCGGATACCGGCGCGGGCGCGTAGCACCGCATCGGCGACCGCTTTGACTGCCTCATCCTGACCGATCACCCGCTCATGCAGCACCGACTCCAGCCGCAGCAGCTTCTCGCGCTCGCCCTCCATCAGGCGGGTGACCTGAATGCCGGTCCAGCGCGCCACCACTTCGGCGATCTCCGCCTCGCTCACCTCTTCACTGATCAGGCTTTCGCGCGATTCGCTGGCCGCCTTGGCTGCCTCCAGCTGCTTCTCCAGCTCCGGCAGCTTGCCGTAGCGCAGACTGGCCACCTTCTCCAGATCATAATGACGCTCGGCCGTCTCGATCTCCAGCCGCGTCGCCTCGATCTGCTCGCGCAGCTGCTGCACCTGATCAACAGCCCCCTTCTCCTGCTCCCAGCGCGCCCGCATCGCATCGCGCTGCTCCTGCAGATCGGCCAGCTCTTTGCGCAGCAGTTCGAGCCGCTTCTTGCTCGCCTCGTCGCTCTCCTTCTTCAGCGCCGTCTCCTCGATCTCCAGCCGCATCACCTTGCGGGAGAGTTCATCCAGTTCCGTTGGCATGGAGTCCATCTCAGTGCGGATCGAGGCGCACGCCTCATCGACCAGGTCGATCGCCTTGTCAGGCAGGAAACGGTCGGAGATGTAGCGGTCGGAGAGGGTCGCCGCCGCCACCAGCGCGCCATCCATGATACGCACGCCGTGATGCAGCTCGAAACGCTCGCGCAGGCCGCGCAGAATCGAGATGGTGTCCTCGACATCGGGTGCATCGACCTGCACCGGCTGGAAGCGCCGCTCCAGCGCCGCATCCTTCTCAATATACTGGCGATACTCATCGAGTGTCGTGGCGCCGATACAGTGCAGTTCGCCGCGCGCCAGCATCGGCTTGAGCATGTTGCCGGCGTCACTGCTGCCCTCTGTCTTGCCGGCGCCGACGATGGTGTGCAGCTCATCGATGAAGAGCAGCGTGCGCCCTTCGGAGGCTTTGATCTCCTTGAGCACCGCTTTCAGCCGCTCCTCGAACTCGCCGCGATACTTGGCACCGGCCATCAGCGCGGTCATATCCAGCGCGAAGAGGGTGCGGTTCTTCAGCCCCTCCGGCACATCGCCGGAGACAATACGCTGCGCCAAGCCTTCGGCGATGGCCGTCTTACCGACACCCGGCTCACCGATCAGCACTGGATTGTTCTTGGTTTTACGGGAGAGAATGCGGATCACCGAACGGATCTCACTATCGCGACCGATCACCGGATCGAGCTTGCCGGCACGCGCCATCTCGACCAGATCGGTGCCATACTTCTTCAACGCCTCATACTGCGATTCGGGCGCGTCGCTGGTCACCCGCTGATGACCGCGCACCGCCTCCATCGCCTCGAGAAAACGGCTGCGCGTCAAGCCGGCCGTTTTCAGCAGTTTGCCCGCTTCGCTCTGTTCACCCTCCTCGATGAAGGCGAGCAGCAGGTGTTCGACAGAGATATAGTCATCTTTGAGCTGCTGCGCCTCATCACCGGCGCGGACAAAGAGCTGCTGCAGTCGCGCGGTGATATAAACTTTATCTGCCTCCACTGCGCTGCCGCTCACCTTCGGTCGCTTGGCCAGCGCATCCTGTACACCCCGCGTGATCGCCTCGAGCGAAACACCGGCCTGCTCCAGCAGACGCGGCGCCAAACCATCCTGCTGCGCCAGCAATTCAGCCAGCAGATGCTCACCATCGACCTGTTGATGCGACAAACGCACCGCCAACGCCTGCGCGGCTGCAATCGCTTCGTTCACTTTCTGTGTCATCCGGTTCAGATCCATCATGACCTCCTACTTTATTTCAATCGTATCTCAACGCAGGGAGGTCTGTAGGGGTCACGGCTGGGAAATCCAAGGGTGAGTTGCACAAAAAATAGGCAGCATCAGTTCATTCGCTCAACACACCATGGGCGCGCATGGCATCGAGCAGCTGCTGGCGTGTGAACGGTTTGCGGATGAATCCGGCGAGGCCGAACTGCTGTAGGCGATCAACCGCCGAACTCTCCGAAAAGCCACTGCTGAGGATAATGCGGGCATCGCTGCGAATCTCGCGGATGGCATGGAACGCCTGCTCGCCATCCATCTCCGGCATGGTGAGATCCATCAGCACCAGCACGATGCGCTCGGCATAGTGGCGGAACTGTTCCACCCCCTGCCGTCCGTCATTGGCGGTCAGGACAGCAACGCCTTCGCGCTCCAGCAAGCGGCGAGCGACGTTGCGTACCGCTGCCTCATCATCGACCACGAGTACCAGCCGATCGCCGGCTACAGGCGCTTCCGATTCCACCTCCGCGACCACCTCTGCTGGCAGTGCGGGTAGTGTAGGCTGTGTATCATCCCATAACGGCAGATAGATGGTGAAGCAGGAGCCGGCGCCGGGCGCACTACGCAGATGGATGGCACCATGATGCCCCTGTACCACACCGAGTAGCGCTGCCAAGCCAAGCCCGCTGCCGGTCTCTTTGGTGGTGAAGAAGGGGTCGAAGATCCGTTTTTGCGTCTCGGCATCCATGCCGCTGCCGGTATCTTCCACCTGCACAAAGACATAAGCGCCCTGCTGCACATCCTTGGCCAGATACATCTCGTTCAGGTCGGCGTTGTGCAGATATTTGACGCCGGTTCGGATGCAGATGCGCCGGGGTGGTGCCTGCATCGATTCGGCCGCATTGGTGATCAGATTCATAATCACCTGTGTGAGCTGATTTTTATCACCATAGACCGACGGCAGCGCCTGCATCAGTTCCTGCTTCAACTCCACCTGTTTATCGATCACCGCCCCGAGCAGTTCGGAGATGTCGTGCACCAGCGTGTTCAGGTTCTGCTCGCCCATCATAAACTGCCCCTGACCGGAGTAGGCCAGCATCTGATGTACCAAGTCAGCGCCACGTTGTGCCGATTTGTAGATATATTCGAGATATTGGCGCAGTGGATGGTGTTCATCGGTATCGAGCATGGCCAGCTCCGCATTACCCATCACGCCGACCAGCAAGTTATTGAAATCGTGGGCAATGCCACCGGCCAACACACCGATACTCTCCATCTTCTGCGCCTGCTGCAGCTGCTCGGTCAGTTCACGGCTCTCCTGCTCGGCACGCTTGCGCTCATTGATGTTGCGCACGTTGCCCTCGACACCGGCGACATTGCCGTCGTCATCGTAGTAGTACTGCGAATTGGCCTCCGCCCAGACCCGCGAACCATCCTTATGACGCAGGCAGATCTCAAAATGCTCGATCGCGCCGTGGTTGGCGACCAGTGCATTAAGCAGTGATTCGCGGGCACCTTGATCATAGTAGATATCGCCCAGCGGGCGGCCGATCAGCTCTTCGCGGCAGTAGCCGAGATGGCGTTCACACGCCTGCGAAACCCAGATCACCTTCTGATCGAGATCGGTGCGGTAGTAGGCATCCTGCATCTGGTCGAGGATGTTTTTATACTCCGAGCTGATGTTAGCCAGCTCCGCCGTGCGCCGCTGGATGCCACGCCGCAGCTGCAGGTTATAGAGATAGAGCAAGCAGATGAGCAGCAGCAACAGCGTCACACCGATCTCGTAACGGTAGTGCCACAGTCGATCGCTCAGTGTGGGTTGTGGATGGTAGAGGAACTGCTGCCAATCGACATGGATCGGGTAGCCGAGATTGTTGAATACGGTGGCGATATGTTGCCAGCGCTTCGGATTGGAGTAGCCGACCGGCACAACGCTGGAGAACATCAGCTGGGCAATCTCTTTGGCCTCGAATGTCAGATGCGCCACCGACTTGTGCTGGCTGTTGTAACGCTTGCGAATCAGCCGAATGACCTCCGCCTGATGGGCGATGGCATACTCCCAGCCGCGAATGGTGGCACGGCGGAATGCAGCCGCCCGTTCTGGATGCTGCTGCAGCTCGCGTTCGGTGGTGATCAGGTTGTCGCCATAGAGATCGACGCCGTAATTGCGCGGTTGAAACATATGGTAGGCGAAGCCGCGCTGGCGGAACATAAAGCCCTCATTGGTCGAGTAGCCCGGCCAGGCATCGGTGCGGCCGTCGATGAGATCGGTCGCGGAGCCGATCTCCTGACGCACGTAATCGCCCGGCTGCAGGCCGGCGCGCTGCAGCATCGCCTGCACTTCGATGGTGAGGTAGCCGTGCTGCATCATCACCCGCTTGCCGCGCAGCTGCTCCAGATGATCGATCTCGGCGCGGGTATAGATCACCTGTGGCGAGTGCTGGAAAATATTGGCCAGCACCACCACCGGTTTGCCGGCCGAGCGGGAGATCAGCACACCGGAATCGGCGACGGCGTAATCGACCTCGCCGGCCAGCAGCGCGTCAATCGGCGCAATGCCCGGGCCACCCTCCAGTAGATCGACATCGAGCCCCTCTTGGGCATAAAACCCCTTGGCGACAGCGGCATAGTAGCCGGCAAACTGGAATTGGTGCTTCCACTTCAGCTGCACACGCAGATGGTGGTGTGCTGCCGCCTGTATGGGCATACACAGAGCGAGGATGGCGAACAGGATGAGCTGGCAGCTGAGCTGATGCGTATGGCGGCGCCCGGCTAACATATCAGTGCTGCGCCACTTCAACGACATAAACGGAGACCTTGGCGTTCAACAGCGGATTGGAGTTGGCAATCTCTACAACCAGATGATCCTTGCCGCTCGGATTATCGAAATTGGCGTGAAATTCGTGGTTGCTGATGTTGTAGCTACGCATCTGCTGTAGGGTGTGCTCCTGTTCGTTGTGTACGCGCAGGATGCGGAAGGTGAGCGGGCCGATGCTTTCGGAGATGAGCGAGATCTCATATTTACCCGGTCGCTTCGGCATGCTGAAAAATTCGCGCGACTTCTGGAATGGCGGCACGGTGGCATCGCGGTAGTAGAGATAGTCACCGGGCGAGTCGGCGGCGGCGGGCGTGGTCAACATGCAGATGGCCAGCAGCAGGAAAACTTTGCGCCACGCTGAGATCATGTCTGATCGCTCGTGTCGGTATGGATCTCCAGCTGATGTTTGTCACAGAGGTAGCGCATTTTATCTTTGGCACGGTCACCGAAGCCGAGCCAGCGGCCGGCGCGCACTTTGATCTGCTGATTGCGTTCCAAAGCAGTCTCGACCAAGCGTTTCTCAAAATCCATAATCGCTTTTTCAGCTGAAATGCCGGAGTCGGGCAGCTGCGCCAGCCAGCGTTGGAGGAGGTCATCCTCATCATGGTGTGGTTGCGGCCCGGATAGTGAGGGGATGTGATGCACCGTGTCCCCCTCGGCGAGCACTACGGCGCGCTCGATCACATTCTCCAGTTCGCGCACATTGCCCGGCCAGCTATAGCGTTGCAGCTGTTCGATGATGCTCTGTGGCAGCGGTTGCATTTGGCGGCCGCAGGAGGCGGCTTTGAGGATCT
The DNA here is from genome assembly GCA_027018975.1 of Mariprofundaceae bacterium. GTDB lineage: Bacteria > Pseudomonadota > Zetaproteobacteria > Mariprofundales > Mariprofundaceae > Mariprofundus. The sequence continues at coordinate 12,418 of JALUXN010000025.1, forward strand.
GAATCGCTTCGGCCAGCTGCGGGAGATCCTCGATATGGTCGCGCAGCGGCGGGATTTCGATCTCCACGACATGGATCCGGTAGTAGAGATCGTCGCGGAATTGGCCGTTAGCCACCCGTTTTTCGAGCGCTTCGCGGGTTGAGCAGATAAGCCGGATGTCGGAGCGGATCACCGCATCGCCACCAAGGCGCGAAAACTCTCCCGATTCGAGCGCCCGCAGCAATTTCCCTTGCACCGAGAGTGGCAAGCCGGCCACCTCGTCGAGGAAGAGGGTGCCACCGTTGGCGCGCTCGAACCAGCCCAGCTTGCGCTGCCCCGCTTCGGGGAATACGCCCGGCTCATGGCCGAATAGTTCGGACTCCAGCAGATCTGCCCGCATCGCCGCGCAGTTGATCGCCACAAAGGGCTGCTCGGCGCGATCACTATGGGCGTGCAGTTGTCGTGCGACCAGCTCTTTGCCGGTGCCTGTTTCGCCACGGATGAATACGGTGGACGGTGTGCGTGCTACTTGGCTGATCATGGTGCGCAGCGCCTGCATGGCGGGCGAGTCGCCGAGCAGCTCATTGTTGATGCGCATGTCGAGTGCACGCTGCATCTGTTGTTCGCGCAGCTGTTGGCGGTGGCGCTCCATGCTGCGGTCGATGGTGTCTTTGACCTCATCAGGATCGAAGGGTTTGCCGAAAAAATCCAACGCGCCATTGGCTGTAGCGCGTTCGGCAATGGCGCGTTCATCATGGCCGGTGATGACCACCACCGGCGTCTCCGGACTCTCCTGCTGCAGGCGGCGCAGATAGCCCAGTCCGATCTCCGGATTATCCGGCTCCGGCGGCAGCGCCAAGTCCAGCACCACCAGATCCACGCGATTGGCCGAGAGTGCGGCATCGGCTGCATCCAGATCGCCTGCCTCGAGAATCTGGTAACTATCTTTGAGCAGCAGCTTGAGATTCAGCCGGTTGATATCGTTATCATCCACCACCAGGATACTCTGCTTCATCATGACGCCTCCTCCGCGCCACCCTGCCACAACGGCAGGCGCACATGAAAGGTGGAGCCTCTCCCCTCACCGTCGCTGGTTGCTGTAATGGTTCCACCGTGCGCCTCAACAATGCGGCGACTCAGATAGAGGCCGATGCCCAAGCCGTTGCTTTTGCTGGTGGCAAAGAGCTGAAACAGCCGTTGCTGGATAAACGCCTGACTCATCCCGCACCCCTCATCGCTGACGCTCACTTTGGCCATGTTGCCTCCCGACGCAATCGTCACCAGTCGTGTTGCAATCGTAATATTGCCCTGCCGCTGCATCGCCTGCACGGCATTATCATACAAATTCTCGAACACGCCCTGCAGCAGATCGGCATCACCGGCCACAGCCGGCAGTGGCGCCAGATGCTCGGTCAGCGTCACCGACTCCGGCCACAGACGATCGCGGATCGATCTCTCCAGCATGGCCGGCAGATCGAGTGGCGTCAGTACCGGATCAACCGGCGCATTCGGGTCGGACATGCGCTGCATCAGGGTCTGCATGCGGCCGGTCACTTTACGGATCGCCTCCAGCATACGCTGCACATCGGCTGCATCGAGTTTGCCGGAGTCGAGGTGGTGGGCGAGAAAGGAGAGATCGTGCAGGCGGTTTTTCAAGTCGTGCGAGTGGAGCTGGCGGGTGACGCGCGAGAAGGAGTCGAGCCGGGCAGCCTCCGCCTGCTGATGGGTGAGGCGGGCATGTTCCAGACTCATGGCGGCGAACTTGGCCAGCGATTCGAGGCTGGCACGCTCCTGCGCATTCATCGGCAAGCCGTCGCGCCGCGGGCCGAGCCAGAGCCAGGCATCGCCGTGCGGTGAGGAGAGGGTCAGGCGCAGCTCATAGCCATGGCGCAGCGCCGGTTCGGCATCACTCTCCACCTGCGGTGCTGAATCGGGGTAGGCGAACCAGCCGCCCTCCGGCAGCGCCCGTTCATCAAGCGCAGCATAGCGGCGATAGCTGACCTTACAGATCCGCTCCAGCACAGCCCGCTCCACATCCTGTAGCGGCAGCTGCGCCAGATCGCCGGCGCCGAGTTGGCGGATGGCGGCCAGCGTATCGGGTTGATGATGGAAAAAGAGGCGATCGAGTCCGCGCTGCATCCGCTGCACCAGCGGTCCATAACCAAATGCCAGCGCAATCGCGGCGATGACCATCGACCAGACCGAGACCGGTTGACCGGAGATGGCATAGACCAGCGATTCGGCCACCATCAGCACAAAGACAAACACGGTGATGGCGACAAGCGTGGCCGCCAGATAGGCGAAGGAGTGGACGATGCGCCTGAAACTGAACATCAGGCGCAGATGGTTCAAAAGCTGCTCAGCGATTAGCGAGCTCCAGCCCAGCCTCCTGCATGGCTGCGGCCAGCTGCGCGCGTGCATCGCCGGCCAGCGGCAGCAGCGGCAGACGCAGCTCAGCGCCCATCCAGCCCAACATATGGCAGGCCGCCTTCACTGGAATCGGATTGGCCTCGACGAAGAGCAGGCGATTGAGCGCTTGCATGGCGAACTGGGCAGTGCGCGCCGCTGCAAAATCGCCGGACTCCATCGCCTGGGTCAGCGCCAGCATCTGTGCCGGCGCGATATTGGCGATCACCGAGATCACGCCGTGACCACCAAGCGCCATGAACGGCATCACCGTCGCATCGTCGCCGGAGTAGAACTCCATCTGACCATCGCAAGCGGCCATACTCTGTACCAGCTGCTCCATATTGGCGGTCGCATCCTTGATGCCAACAATGTTGCTCACTGCCGCCAGCCGCCCGACAGTCGCCGGCAGGATATTGGAGTTGGTGCGCCCCGGCACGTTATAGATGATCTGCGGCAGATGCACCGCATCGGCGACCGCTTTGTAATGATGATAGATGCCATCCTGCGTCGGCTTGTTGTAGTAGGGGGAGATGAGCAGCGCCGCATCGGCGCCGAGGGCTTTGGCGGCAGCGGTCAGCTCGATCGATTCGGCTGTATTGTTGCTGCCGGTGCCCGCGATCACCGGCACGCGGCCGGCCACCTGTTCGACCGCGATGCGGATCACCTGTTTGTGTTCTTCAAAGGAGAGCGTCGCCGCCTCACCGGTCGTGCCGGCCGGCACCACCCCATCGACACCGGCGGCCACCTGCCGCTCCAAGTGGGCGCGGAACGCCTCCTCATCGATACTGCCGTGCTTAAAAGGGGTCACCAGCGCGGTGATGGTACCGTGAAACATGCTGCCTCCGTCTGATTGCCAAGGATTGGCTTCGACAAAATGAAAATAAATGGTTGGCGACACTATAGCCGCTCATCCCCTATGAGAAAGGGCTATTTCACGCGCCATACACGCCGCAGGTCAGATCAGGTGGCCAGCGCCCTGATTGAGATCCATGTCGATCGAGACGCAGCGCGGATAGATCGGGCCGATATCGACCATCACCCAGCAGTCGCCGCGCAGGCCGATCTCCACGTCGAAGAGATCACCGACCTCGATCAACTTGAGCACCGCTGCCGGCATCATGATCGGGCCGAACTCTTCGCTGTTCTCCTCGAAGACGAAGCGCAGAAAGCCATCGCCCACCGCCACCACACGGGCGTGCCCCTCGACAAAGCTGAAGAAGCGTTGTCCGCGCTGGCGTGGCGAGAGTGCGGCACCGGCGCGCACAAAGTGAAACAGCACCTGCGACAACTGCACAGTGCGCAGCGCCGCCGGCGCGGTCTCATCGAGCATTGCCTGAAAACGCATGAACTGTTCACGGTTCCAGAGTCCACGCTGGGCGATATATGCCAGCCACTCGGCCAATACCGCCGAATAACAGCGCACCTGCTCACTGTCGCCGCGCTCACGCACCACAAACCAGCAGAGAAAATCGCGCAGATGCTCCGGCTCCAGCGCCGCCAGCGGCAGTGAGCCGAGGTCGCTCACCGGATCGATATCGCCCTCCAGCAGGTGGTTCATGTGCTCATTCAGGCCGCTCTCCCACTCCGCCAGCTCGCCCTCGTCGATCATCTCCTGATCCTGAAACAGGTCGGAGAAATAGCTCAAATATTCGCTGAGATCCTCCATGCAGACATGCGCATAACGCGCCACATCGGGTGAAGTCTTGGCTGTGGTTGCCTGCTGCACAAAGGCATCGATAATCTGTTGTAGTGTCGCCATCTGCTCCTCATCCGCGATAAAATCGGCCGCGCATGCTGCGCTATTGTTGCTCAAAATGCAGCAAATGGCTATGTTCCCGCCCCCTATTTCTTAGCGAGGTCATCTATTTATGCTCATCAATGTCGTATCTGTCCGTGTCGGAAACATCCTGGAGTGGAACAACGGTCTCTGGCGCATCATGAAAACCCAGCATGTCACACCCGGTAAAGGGGTAGCCTGCATGCAGCTGGAGATGCGCAATATCGAGACCGGCACCAAGACCAACAAGCGTTTCAACTCGACCGAAAAGGTGGATCGCGTGGTGCTCTCGCAGCGCGAAATGCAATATCTTTACGCCGACGGCAGCGATCACCACTTCATGGATATGGAGAGCTACGAGCAGATCACCCTGCCGGCTGATATGCTGGAGAATGTGCTCCCCTACCTGCTGCCGGAGATGATGGTGACCGTGGAGTTCCACGAAGATCGGCCGCTGAATGTAAAACTGCCGCAGGCGGTGGTGCTGGAGGTGGTCGAGTGCGATGCCGCCATCAAAGGACAGACCGCCACCGGCTCCTACAAACCGGGCAAACTCGAAACCGGCGCGCCGATTCTTGTGCCGCCATACCTAGAGAGTGGCACTAAGGTGCGAGTAAACACTGAAACCGGCGAATTTATGGAGCGCGCCTGATCGCTCCTGTCGTGCTACAGAGACTCACGCCAATCCAATGATGTCTTATACTATCGGCCACCTGCTGCGGGTGCGTGGTGCAGCGGGGATGCGTACTCTGTTGCTACTCACGGTGCTTTGCATGCTGGGCAATCGACCGGCTACTGCTGCAACAGTGATGGTGACGCTGCCGCCGCTGTCGGGTCTGGTGGTGATGCTGGATGCGCAGGTGCAGGTCGATTGCTTGTTGCCTGGCGGCGCTGATCCGCACCACTTTTCACTGCCGCCAAAACAGATCGAAGCGCTCAAAGCGGCTGATATGCTGTTGCGCACCTCATGGGATGATGGCGGCTGGCCGATCCCTGCGCGCCATGCGCATCAACTCGATCTCTGGCCGCAACGCGATCACGCCTGGCTGAGCCCCAAAGCGGTGGCTACGATTCTGCCGCGTCTGGCCGAGCGCTTGGCGGCGCTCAATCCCGATCATGCCGATGCGATTCATGCCGCGCTGCCGACCGCGCTACAGCGTGTGCAGGCGACGGCACAGGCGTGGCAGCAGACGCTCTCCGCACGGGGGGTGCGTGCGGTGGTGATGCAGCATCCGGCATGGCGGCGGATGATGGCTGATGCCGGTGTGCCGGTGTTGGCGGTATTGGAGTCCGGTCACCACGGCGGCGAGTTTACGCCACGCCAGTTGGAGCGGGCGTTGGTGCAGATCAATGCACATCCGCACACCTGGCTGATCGCCAATGCCGGCCACCATAACAATGCCCTGCGCTGGCTGGCGAGCCATGCGGCCGTTACGCCGCCGACGGTGACACTCGATGCGCTGGGGCAGTGTGGTCAGCCGTGGCCGGCATTGATGCAGGGCAATCTCGACCGGCTGCGGCGCGCGCCATGAATCCTTCCGCGCTGTGAATCCTCCGTTCCGTGGCTGAATCGACCGCGCCGATCCTGCAGATCAGTCACCTCACATTCGGCAGTGCGGAGAAGCCGATTCTGGAGGGGATCAACCTCCGTCTGGAGCGTGGCCATTTCCTCGGCATTGTCGGCCCCAACGGCGCGGGCAAGAGCACACTGCTGAATATCATCGCCGGCCTCACCCCCTGCCGCAGCGGCCATATCGATCTGTTCGGCCACTGCTTGACTCGCTTGAATCGCAATATGTTGCGGCAACAGATCGGCTTTTTGAATCAGCTGCACGATCACCAGCCACGCCTGCCGATGCGGGTGATCGATGTGGTGGCTATGGGATTGTCCGATTATCTTCGGCCGTGGCGGCGACTGGATACGGAGGCATTGATGGCGGCGTTGGATCTGGTCGAGATGGCGTCGCTGGCAGAGTATGATTTCCGTTATCTCTCCGGTGGACAGCGTCAGCGGGTACGGCTGGCGCGGGCGCTGGTGCGGCAGCCCAGGTTGCTGCTGCTCGATGAGCCATCCGCGGCGCTGGATAGCGTGCGGCAAGAGCGGCTCTTCCAGTTGCTCCGTCGCCTGTGCGATGAGCGTGGTATGAGCGTGATGATGGTCGAGCACGATATTGCCGCGATCAGCTCGCATGTCGATTCGGTCGCCTGTTTGAATCGCCAGATCCATCACCACGCCATGCGCGGCGAGGAGATCCCGCCGGAAGTGTGGCGCGCCATGTATGGCGACCATATCCATATTATGGCGCACGATGCCGGCTGTATCGGCTGCGCGCCGGATCACCATCATGATTGAGCTGTTGACGCAGTTTTTCGCCAGTCCGGTGATGGCCGAAGCGCTCTGGCCGTCGCTATTGATTGCCCTAGTCACCGCCTCGATGTCGGTGATGGTGATGGCGCACCGGCTCTCCTTCCTCACTGTCGGCGTATCGCACGCATCGCTGGCCGGCCTCGGATTGGCGGTCACATTGGCGCTGCCGCTATTGCCGACGGCGACGCTCTTTTCGCTGCTGGTGGCGTTGCTGCTGGCGGTAATGCCCAAGCGCGAAGGGGTCTCTGAAGATGCCGGTACCGGTATTCTCTTTGCCGGCAGCATGGCGCTCGGTGTGGTGTTGATCTCCGGCGCCGATGCCTCGCAGGTTGATCTTTTTGCGCTGCTGTTCGGCAATATTTTGACCGTTTCGCCGGCCGATCTGCACTGGCTCTACCTGCTTGGCGGGGCGATTTTGCTGGTGCTGCTGACAGCTGCGCGGGCTTGGTGGAGTATCGCATTCGATGCTGTAACAGCTGAAGCCTCCGGTCTGCCGGTGGCTCCCCTGCGACTTCTGCTCTACGGGCTGGTCGGGCTGACAGTAATTCTCTGTGTCAAGCTGGCGGGGATTGTGTTGACGGCGGGGCTGATGATTTTGCCAGCGGCTTGTGCGTGGGGCTGGGGGCGCTCGTTGCGTTCGCTCTGGTGGATTGCCGTGATGGTTTCGCTTGTTGGTACGATGCTCGGTTTGATCCTCTCCTACGCCTACGAATGGCCATCCGGTGCGACGGTGGTGCTCACGCTCTGTTCCCTGTTTCTGATCAGCTGGTCACTGAAACAGCTGATGCGGCAGTTGCGGTGAGGCATCAGCGCACAGTGTGGCACAAAGTCTCACTTCAACGCTGGACTTGGCAGCTGAATTGTCGCTATAGTCGCCGGAATTCTTGATAAGGAGTATTCTGATGAAAAAGATCGTAACAGCAGCAGCGCTGCTGCTCTTTTCCGGCGTGCCACTCGCACAAGCTGACGACCTCGCGGTCGGCGCAAAAATCGGCACACTCGGTCTGGGCGCTGAAGTGACGACCAATGTGGTTCCCATGATGTTGAATGCTCGAATTCAGGGTAATGTTTTCAACTACAACAGCACTGCTTCGATCAATACATTGAATGGCGCACCTGTGCACTACAATCAAAAAATGAATTTGATGACAGTAGGGCTTCTGGCTGACTTTTATCCTTTCGCAGGCAAATTTCGCATCACCGGCGGCGCCTACTACAACAACAATCGAGCCACATTGACATCAACCACCAACGCAACTATCAATATTGGTAATACACCCGTAGGTCCAAATACGGCGATCACCACGAAAGTGAAATTTAAGAAATTGGCACCATATGTGGGTATCGGCTGGGGCGACGCTGTCTCTAGCGGCAGCCCATTAGGGTTCAATTTCGAATTAGGCGCTGTTTATCAAGGTTCGCCCAAAGTTAGCATGTTTACTTCAGCTCAGAATGTAACACCTGCAGACTTGGCTCTGGAAGCGCAACACACTCAGGATCAGCTGAAGAAATTCAAATGGTGGCCGGTCATCTCCTTCGGTGTCAGTCTGAAGTTCTAAAATTATCGATCCTCCATGCATTGCGCCTGCCCATTCGGGCGGGCGCTTTTTTGTGTGTGGACACGATCATATCGCGCAGACCAGATTGCCGAGGCGTTCGGTGAGCTGCATGTTTTCGCGGTAGTCGACCGGTACGACCACGAGCGTCGGTCCTGCTTCTGCAAAGGCGCGATTCAGTGTTGCTTGTAGTACGGTGCTGCGTGTGACGCGATGGGCGTGCCAGCCGAAGGCTTCGGCCAGCAGTAGCCACTCTGGATTGCCGAAGCCGAGATCGGTGTGGTGGCCGAACTGATTCTGCTGCTTCCAGACGATCAGGCCGTAGGCGTGATCCTCCCAGACCATCACCACAATGTTGCTTGCCAAGCGTTTGGCGGTCTCCATCTCCTGCACATTCATCAAAAAACCGGCATCGCCGCAGATCGCCAGAATCTGACGCTCGGGGTAGATCAGCGATGCGCCGATCGCGCCGGGCAGGGCGAAGCCCATCGAGCAGAAGCCGTTGGGGATCAGGCAGCTGTTCGGTTCGTGGCACTGGTAGTGGCGGGCGATCCACATCTTGTGCGCGCCGACATCGGAGAGCAGTACGCTATCGGCAGCCATCACCTGTCGCACGTCAGCGAGCACCTTCTGCGGCTTGATTACCCCCTCGCTCACATCCTCAGCGTAGGCGTTCAGCTCCGCTTGCATCTGCGCGCGCGTCTGCCGCTGCTGCGAGAGGTTGCGTTCAATTGGTCCCAGCATGTCGATCACCGCATTGAGGCTGGCCAGTGTCAGCGTCAGATTGCCGACCAGCTCGATCTCTGGATGGTAACAGGCATCGACCTCGGCCGGCTGCGAATCGATGTGGATAATCCGCTTGCTGCAGTCGCCGTTCCAGAGGCGCGGGTGATACTCCACCATGTCATAGCCGAATGTGATCACCAGATCGGCCGCATCGAGCGCGCAGGAGACCACATCCTTGGCTTGCAGGCCGATGGTGTAGAGGCAGTAGTCGGCATCAGCATCGACACACCCTTTAGCCATGAAGGTGTTGATCACACCAATGCCGGTGACTTCGCAAAAACGGCGCAGCTCATCGCTGGCGTTGTGGCGCACACAGCCATTGCCGACCAGCAGAATCGGCCGCTTGGCGGCGCGCAGGATGGTGAGCACTGTCTCGATCTGGGCGGGGTCGGGCTGAGAGCGGTGCGGCGGCCGCGGCGGGATCGGCTCTGCCCGACTCTCCCGCTTGGCGATATCCTCCGGCAGTTCGATATGGCAGACGCCCGGCTTCTCGGCGGTGGCCAACCGCACCGCCTTGCTGACAATCTCCGGCACAGCCTCGGGATGGAGGATGGTCGTCGCCCACTTGGTGACCGGTTTGAACATGCTCACCACATCCATGATCTGGTGCGACTCCTTATGCAGCCGTGTCGATGCGCCCTGCCCGGTGAGCACCAGCATCGGCGCGCGATCCATATTGGCGTTGGCGACGCCGGTGATCAGATTGGTCGCCCCCGGCCCCAATGTGCCGAGGCAGGCGGCCGGCTGGCCGGTCAAGCGCCCGATCGCCTCAGCCATGAAGGCAGCGCCCTGTTCGTGCCGGGTGAGGATGAAGCGGATCGACTTGGACTGCTCCAGCGCCATCATAAAGTCGGCATTCTCCTCGCCCGGCACGCCGAAAATGTAGCGAATGCCCTCATTCTCCAGACAGCGCACCAGCAGTTCGGATGTTTTCATGTCGTTCTCCTTTTGTAACTATTCATCTCATCCCACGGTTTGCCCGCTAGCTGCGTTGAACATGCTCATGTGCAGCAGCACACTGCGCGTGTTCGCCTTGCTATCGAACAAACCATGGGCGATCTGAACAGTTCCAGCCTGCATCTGAATAGTTGCCACCTTTTTAGGGCAACGATGGCGACTGGATAACCGTCATCTTCTCAATCTGCATATCGCGCATGGTGAAGGGGATGCCGCCGGTGCCGAGGCCGGAGTGTTTGAGGCCGGCAAAGGGCATCCAATCGACGCGGAAGGCGGTGTGGTCGTTGATCAGCACCGTCGAGGCATCGAGCTGGTTAGATAGCCGCAAGGCGGTGTCGATGTCGCGACTATAAACCGCTGCCTGAAAGGCGACCGGCAGACTGTTTGCCGCTGCGATCGCTGCGGTTTCATCGGTGTAGGGATAGACCAGCACCACCGGGCCGAAAATTTCATGGGTGGAGATGGTCGCATCCGCGGGCGGATCGTAGATAACGGTCGGGGCGTAGCAGTGATGCGCCAGCGGCTGGCCACCGCAAACTAACTCGCCGCCGTTTTCGACTGCCGCCTGCACCCACGCATCCACCCGCGTCACCTCATTCGGACGAATCAACGGTCCCACCTCACTGGCAGCATCGAGCGGATCGCCGACAATCAGTGCACGCGCATGCTGTGCCAGCGCTTCTGCCAGCGGACGGGCAATCGTTGCGTGCGCACAAATCCGCTGCACCGAGACGCAGACTTGCCCAGCGTGATAAAACGCGCCCTTCACCAGACCGGGCAGTGCTGCATCGAGATCGGCATCGGCGGCCACGATCACCGGCGCCACCCCGCCATGCTCCAGCGCGCAGCGGGTGCCGGGTGCCAGTTTTGCGCGCAGCATCCAGCCCACCTTGGCACTGCCGATAAAGCTGAAAAAGGCGACGCGCGGATCACACACCAACCGCTCCGCCAGCCGGTTACTCTCCGGCAGCAGACACTGGCACCATGCCTGTGGCAGACCGACGCTGTAGAGGATATGGAGCAGCCGCAGGCAGGAGAGCGGCGTATCGGGCGCCGGCTTGACGATCACCGGACAGCCGCTGGCAATCGCCGGGCCGACCTGATGG
>JALUXN010000026.1 GCA_027018975.1 Mariprofundaceae bacterium
CGCCCATCTGCAGCACTTTATCTTTCAGATCATTGAGCTGCCCGTCGTAGCGTTTGAATGTGTGTTCGTTCATCTCTTCTCCTTATCCGAAGCGGCCGGTGATGTAATCTTCTGTCTCTTGGCGTAACGGCTTGGTGAACAGGGTCTGGGTTGCACCAAACTCGACCAGTTTGCCGAGATAGAAGAAGGCGGTGTAGTCGGAGACGCGCGCCGCCTGCTGCATGTTGTGGGTGACGATGACGATGGTGAAGCGGTTTTTCAGCTCGTCGATCAGCTCCTCGATCTTGGTGGTGGCGATCGGGTCGAGCGCCGAGCACGGCTCATCCATGAGGATCACCTCCGGCTCGATGGCCAGTGCGCGGGCGATACAGAGGCGCTGCTGCTGGCCGCCGGAGAGGGCGGTGCCGGGCTTATCGAGCATGTCCTTCACCTCATCCCAGAGGGCGGCGCCGCGCAGTGCTTTTTCGACCACATCCTCCATTTCGCTCTTGCTCAGATTGCCGTGCAGTTTTAGTCCGTAGGCGATATTGTCGGCAATCGACATCGGGAACGGGGTCGGCTTCTGGAAGATCATGCCGATCTTGTGGCGCAGCGACAGTCCCTGCACCTTCGGATCGAGAATGTTGACGCCATCCATCAGGATCTCGCCCTCGGCGCGGTGGCCCTTGTAGAGCTCGAACATGCGGTTGTAGGTGCGGATATGGGTCGATTTGCCGCAGCCGGAGGGGCCGATGAAGGCGGTTACCTTGTTCTTGGCAATATCGAGCGTGTTGCCGAAGAGCACCTGATGGTTGCCGTAATAGAAGTTGAGATCACGAATGGAGAGTTTGATCTCCTCGTTCCCCTGCTGCTCATCATCGTCATCCATAACGGGCGGGGTAGGTTGCGTGGTGTCGTTCAAGGCTAACTCCTTTTGCGCAGAATCAGGCGGGTGATGATGGTGGTCAACAGCACAGCCATGGTGATTAGGAAGGCCGCGCCCCACGCCTTGGTCTGCCAGTCGTCGTAGGGGCTCATGGCGTAGTTGAAGAGGGTGACGGTGAGGTTGGCCATCGGCTCGTTCATCCCCTCCATCCAGTAGGGGCTGTTCATGGCGGTGAAGAGCAGTGGCGCGGTCTCGCCGGCAACACGTGCCACGGCGAGCATGATGCCGGTCATCATACCGGCGGCGGCAGCGCGGTAGATCACCTGCGGCATGATCTTCCAGTAGGGCGAGCCGAGTGCCAGTGCCGCTTCGCGCAGTTCATGTGGCACCAGTTTGAGCATCTCCTCGGTGGTGCGTGAGACCACCGGCAGCATAATGATTGCCAGTGCTACCGCGCCCGCCCAGCCGGAGAAGTGACCCATCGGCCGTACCATCACTAGATAGACAAAGACACCGATCACAATCGATGGCGCAGAGACCAGAATATCGGAGAAGAAGCGGATAATACCGCCGAGTTTGCTGTCGCGGCCGAATTCAGAGAGCCAGGTGCCGGCCATGACGCCGAACGGCACCGACATGCAGGTGGCGGCGAGGGTCATCAGCAGGGTGCCGACGATGTTGTTCGCCAAGCCGCCGTCTTCGTTGCCCGGCGGGGTTGGTAGTTCGGTGAAGAAATCCCAATTGATTGCCGCCATGCCGCGCAGCGCGACATCGCCGAGAATCCAGGTCAGCATGATCAGTCCGAGCGTGGCGGCCGCACCGGAGAGGCCGAGAACAATGCGGTTGATCATCATCCGCCGCTGCATGCGCATCATCGTCCACCCCCCTGCTGGCCGCGTTTCAGCCAGAGCTGTGCGATGCCGAGTACAATGAAGGTGATCAAAAAGAGCACCAGCCCCAGTTCGACCAGCGAGGAGAGGTAGATGTCGCTGTCAGCCTCGGTGAACTCGTTGGCCAGTGTTGAGGCGATGGAGTTGCCGGGGGCGAAGAGTGACCATGAGAGGTGGTAGGCGTTGCCGATCACGAAGGTGACCGCCATCGTCTCGCCGAGCGCGCGCCCCATGCCGAGGAAGACGGCGCCGGCGATCCCCTTCTTGCCGTAGGGAATCATAATATCGCGCACCACTTCCCAAGTGGTGCAGCCCATGCCGTAGGCGGCCTCTTTGAGGTTCTGCGGCACCATCAAAAAGACATCGCGCGTCACCGAGGCGATGAAGGGGAGGATCATCAGTGCCAGTACAAGACCGGCGGTGAGCATGCCGATACCCATGGCGGGGCCGGTGAAGAAGGGGAGGAAACCGAAGTGGTCGGCCAGCCATGGTTGTACATAGTCGGACATGATCGGCGCCAGAACAAACAGTCCCCACATGCCATAGACGATGCTGGGGATGGCGGCGAGCAGCTCGATGGCGGTGCCGAAGGGCGCTTTCATCCACTCCGGTGCCAGTTCGGCGAGGAAGAGCGCTACACCGAGTGAGAGCGGAATGGCGATCAGCATGGCCAGACAGGTGGAGAGCAGGGTGCCGACGATGGCGATCCAGGCACCGAAATCATCTTTGACCGGATTCCACGCGCTGCTGGTCAGAAAGGAGAAGCCGAATTTGTGGATGGAGGGGAGGGACTCATGCCAGAGGGCGATGATGATGCCGACAAACAGCAGCAGGATGCCGATGGCGAAGCTGATGGTGATGGCGCGGAAAATGGCATCGCCCCATCGCGATTGGGTGGCGGTGTTCATATGATAGACGCTCTCCTGCGGTGATCTGCGCTGGCCATGCATCGAGAATGATGACGGCTGTATGCTCTAGTTTTGTCGCACTTTGTAAATCATGCGTTGCACAGGAGACAGTGGCTGCACATGATTTACAAAAAGAAACTGCGTGTGATTAGGAAAAAAGAGCCGGGGGATTAGCCCCGGCTCCTGATCAGCTTCAGCGGAGATCCGCTCGGCTTATTTCCAGATTGCGTGACCGTGACGGTCTTTCAGTACCTTCGACCAAGTTGCGCGAACCATGTCGGCAACGGCTTTCGGCATCGGTACATAGTCGAGCTTCTCAGCAGCGTGTGCGCCGTTGTTGTAGCTCCAGTTGAAGAACTTCAGCACCTCTTTGCCTTGTGCAGGGTTCATCTGCGTCTTGTAGAGCAGGATGAATGACGCACCGGTGATCGGCCAGGAGTTGGCGCCCGGCTGGTTGGTCAGCACCATGTAGTAGCCCTTGGCATGTTTCCAATCCGCGCCAGCAGCGGCTGACTGGAAGTTCTTGGAGGTCGGTGCAACGTAGTTGCCTGACTGGTTCTGCAACAGGACAGAAGCCATGTGATTCTGCAGTGCGTAAGCGTACTCCACATAACCGATGGAGCCGTTGATCTTGTTGACGAATGCAGCCACACCCTGGTTGCCCTTGCCACCGAGACCGACAGGCCATGCCACTGCTTTGGCGTTGCCCAGTGTATTCGCCCACTGTGAGCTCACTTTGGTCAGGTAGTTGGTGAAGATCCAGGTGGTGCCGGAGCCATCTGCGCGGTGTACGACGGTGATGTCGGTGGCTGGCAGAGAGAGTCCCGGGTTGTTGGCGGTGATGCGTTTGTCATTCCACTTGGTGATGTTGCCGAGGTAGATGTCAGCCAGGTTGCTGGCGGAGAGTTTCAGCTGACCGGCTTTGATGCCCTGCACGTGTACAACCGGCACGACGCCGCCCATGATCATCGGGAACTGCATCAGGCCGAATTTGTCCAGCTGATCGGCTTTCAGCGGCGCGTCAGAGGCGCCGAAGTCCACGGTCTTGGCTTTGATCTGCTTGATGCCGCCGCCGGAACCGATGGCCTGGTAGTTCAGACGAACACCGGTGATCTTGTTGTAGTCGTGCGCCCACTGGGAGTAGACCGGGTATGGGAAGGTCGCGCCTGCACCGTTGATGGTCTTGGCTGCACTGGCGACATTGGCGCCCATGGCAGTTGCGGCCATCATAGCTGCGGCAAAAATTGTCTTTTTCATCTGTTGCTCCTTTTTAGTTTTAGGTTGGAAACTGTGATATGATGACATGGCCGGAGCAGCTGCCCCGGCCATATTCAGATCTTAGTACTTGAACTCAGACCAGAGGCCGAAACGGGTGTCTTTACCGTTCGATGTGCCGCCCAAGGTTTTCTTGGTCTCGTCAAAGGCGAGTGACAGTGTGACGTTTTTGATCGGGAAGTACTCTACACCGTAAGCGAAGCGGGTGTTTTTGATTTTCCTCGTGGCGATGTCGTTATTGGTTGTATGCTCGTAACGACCAAATGCGCCAAATTGATCCGCGAATTTACCCCATGCCCATAATGCGTATGCCTTCTCTGTTGCAGAATATTTCTTCAGAGCTGCCGCTGCGGTTGGGAAAGAATACTTTACTTTGTTGGTTGCATAGTTAGCGCCAACGCGGAAATCATGCCCCATGCCGTAGGTGATCATCGCCTGCATCAAGGTGGACTTGGCTTTAAGGGGGGCGGTTAATGCAGTAGAGTTGTTGATGTTCGTACCTTGGTAGCCATCACGATACTGCAGGTCGAGAGTCAACCCTTCGATGGGCTCAACGCCGACAGATGCATCAAAATCCATGGTTTTACCCAACTTGCCCGGATGGCTGTAGCCAGCGCCATTGGTGTAGGT
>JALUXN010000027.1 GCA_027018975.1 Mariprofundaceae bacterium
CTATGATTCAATGGTATCGAACGCAATAACGCAGAGATAAGGGCGTCAATCCACCTTCGCCGGCAACAGCACCGCTGCCCTGAGCCCGTGCGGTTCACGATTGCGCAGCGTCAATTCGCCATCGGCTGACTCCACCAGCGCTTTGACAATCGCCAAGCCGAGCCCATGCCCCTCGACACCGCGACTGCGCGCCTTATCGACGCGGAAAAAGCGCTCGGTCACCCGTGGCAGATATTTCTCGGGAATCCCCTCGCCCGCATCCTCAATCACCACACGACAGTGCGCCGCCTGCCACGACAGTGTCAGCGTCACCTCACCACCCTCAGGCGAGTAGCGCAGCGCATTGCTGAGCAGATTGGTGATGACGCGATCAAAATCCATCGCATCCATGCAGATCTGCCGCGCATCCTCCGCCACCTGCAGCGTCAGGCGCAGATTGCGTTCGGCGCACTGCGGCTTGAGCATCTCCGCCACCTTCGCCACCAGCGGCGCCGGCGCACAGGCTGCGGCGCGGTCACTCTGTTTGTACTCCACCTGATCGAGCCGCAACAACGCATCGAGCAGCTGATTGACATGCTTCGCCTCATTGGCGATCACCTCTACCGCCTCGGCACGAAACTCGGCATCATCGCCGAAACTCTCCAGACTACGCGCGTAGCCGAGCAGCGACGTAAGCGGCGTCTTCAGATCATGCATCAGATTGGAGAGAAACAGCCGCCGCTGCTTCTCCAGCCGATGCTGGGCGGTAATATCGAGGCAGAGCAGCAGAAAGTGCCCCTGCGCCAACTGCGACAGGCGCGGCGAGAGCACATAACCATTCAATTTGATATTGGGCAACGCCTGCGCCTCGCCGGCCGGAGCCGCCAGTGCGTCGCGAAACTGCGCGAACCAGTCGCTATCGCGATAAAAGTGGGCAAGCGACTGGGGTAATTTATCGGCGCAGATCGCAAACGCATTCAGCGCTGCGGCGTTGGCGGCCAACACCCGTCCGTCACCATCGAGCCGCAGCACCGCCTCATGCAGCGATGAGAAGAGCGGATCGAGCCGATCCGGCCGCTGTTGCGCCGCCTGCAGTGCCGCCAACTCATCCTTCAGCGCCGTCACCCGCTGGCGGTAACGCTGGGCGCAGCGCTGCGAACGCCAGGCGAAGAAAAACGCCACCGCCGCAACCGCCGCAATCAACAGCAGCCAGAGCATATTCATCGAACGGTCAATGCCATAAATTATTTAGTGCAACTGATCCGGCGTCACAAAGCGGTAGCCCATGCCGCGCACCGTCTCGATACACTGCTTGCGCCCCAGCTGATCCATCGCCTTGCGCAGCCGTTTCACGGTCACATCGACCGTGCGCGCCTCGACATAGACCTCATCACCCCAGACATGATCGAGCAGATAGTCGCGGCTGCGTGTCTTGCCCGGCTTATCCATCAGAATTTTAAGCAATTTATACTCCAGCGGCCGCAGTTCGACCCGCCGATCCCCCTCAAACACCGCCAGCACATTATCATCCAGCTGAATCGAGCAGGCCGCCACCGAGCCGCTCTTGAGCACCTGACCACGGCGCAACAGCGCCCGCACCCGCGCCACCAGCTCGTCCGGTTCAAACGGCTTGGGCAGGTAGTCATCAGCGCCATCATTGAGCCCCTGCACCCGCTCACTGGCCATACCGAGCGCGGTCACCATCAACACCGGAATCTCCCCTTTCGACGAACTCTTCAACCAGCGCAGAATCTTCATACCGCTGGCACCGGGCAACATGCGATCAAGCACCACCAGCCGCCAATCGTGGTCACGCAGCGCCGCCAGTGCACTATCGCCATCCGTACAGGTGTGGGTGGAGAAACCGGCCGAACGCAGATGCAGCGCCATCAGCCGCGCAATCGCTGCTTCGTCCTCAACAATCAGAATATCGGCGTTTGTCCCATCAAATTCACGACTCATCAGCGCCCGATACTGAACAGCGCCCCCCTCGATCTCAAGCATCGCCCGGCCGTTGGAGATGCGGACTGATCGTTGTCTGACTGGCCACATACTCGCTCTCCAACCGCAGTGCCGTCTGCGAGAGCAGATGAAACATAAAGGTCATCAACTGCTTGCCCAGCGCCGGATACTCCATGGCGATCAAATTGAATTGATGGCGATTCAAGGCCAGCAGCGTGACTCGCGTCTCTGCAACCAATGTCGCCGAATGCGCCCGCTGCGCATCAAGAAATGAGAACAGACCGAACACATCGCCAGCCACCAGCAGCCGCGTCACCCCCGGTTGCGGCGCGTCAGCCCTCGCCTGTCCATCCAGAATTAACCGCATCGTATGATCCGAGGTCGTTGCCGCCTCATAAATCGTCGCTCCGGCAGCCACCTGAATCAGATCAAAACAGCCAAACAGCTCCATGCAATCATCGACATCCATCTGACTACAAATCGGCAAACTCTGAAATTGCCGGAACAGGCGGTTGGAAATTTTCATCGACAGATAGGCATCCACCAAGCCCGAATCCACTTGATACATCGTCTCACTCCTCGTTTTCGGGCAATCATAACCACCGTTTGTGTCAAACGTGTGACACTGCCCCGGGCAGCTGGCATTGGCCGGCGCAATCGACTACGTTTCGCCCTCCGCCAGCCAAAGGAGTTCCCTTGAAACGCACACCCGCCCTCATTGCCGCACTGCTGCTCCTGCTGCCCGCCGCCTGCGATCAGCAAGCACCCGAGCAGATCAAGTGGCAGATGCCACTGGAATCCCCGGACGACCCACATGCCGGCAGCAAGCAGCCTATCCATATCCCAGCATGGGCCAGCGCCCAGCAAGGCAGAGCCCAGATTGTATGGCTTCAAAAAACAACCACAAAAACATTCACTTTCGATCTATCCATGGGTGAACAAGTCAGCCAGCCACCATGGCAGATCCGCCTGCTCGGCCTCGCCTCCGGCCTACGCCTGAAAAATAATGCTTTCATCAACGACAAAAATGTGGACAATGCCGCCGCACTCGTTGAGATCAGCCGCAACGGCAAGGTGCTGTATCGTGGCTGGCTCTATGAGAAATTTCCGGAAATGTTCGGTTTGGACGATCCGGAATGGAAAGTATGGGTGAAACACATTACCATTCGCCCCGCTTCGCCAGAGACAACAGGCTCCCTTAGCTCAGCTGGATAGAGCATCTGACTACGAATCAGAAGGCCGGGCGTTCGAATCGCTCAGGGAGCGCCATATAAATCAAGGGGTTACGTCATTCGTAGCCCCTTTTTCTTGCCCTAAAAATGTTACACAAAAGTTACACAGAACCTCGATTTTACTGCCTTCAACCTCAATTCTTACGCATCGGCAACCTCACTCTTACACAGACCCTACACAAAATTACACGCGGTAATCTTTCCTAGCGACGGTTAGAAGCGGTGATAAAATGAGTCAGGCACTCAGATTCAGGAGGTTGCCGTGTCATTCTTATCACAGCTCAAAATCGTCCATAACACCATGCTCATTCCAGACGACCCTGCTCATAAGCGTAGAATCAAACTCATTGAACGATTGAAGGAGCAGCAGAACATGGCGCAAGCCATGTTGGACAAGAAACCGTTCAAGGTGATGAAAAAAGTTTGGGTCACAGATGAAGAGACAGGCGGCGAAGTGCGCAAATTGATGCCTGTTCCAGTCAGACAATGGTATTGGCAATACGATGGCGTCTATTATTTCCAAGTGTTCTACGGCAAACGCAAGATTCCGTTGAAACACGGCAAGTCGGCTGTAGTGGTAGGAACTGCGGAGATGCTGCCTGTCACAATCGGCATCATCATTTGCGCAGTCGAAGCTGGTGAACTGGATGCGGCACTGAAACATGCCTACGTCAGAAAGCCAGCCGAATAATGGGCGGCACACTGTGCCGCAAAAACGACCAATTGGTCGCAAATCAGAAATCTCTTGAAGCTGCCTAAGAAGTTACACAACATCAGCAGCATGGCAGCGCACACCTACGACGAATACCGATTCAAGAACGGTCAGATATTGATCTACAAGCGATCTGACAGTTCAGACAACTGGCATTGCCGTATCAAATTACGCGGCAAGCCATACGTGCGCAGATCATTACTCACTGAAGACAGAGATGAAGCCATAGAAAAAGCTGAAGAGCTTCTGTCTGAACTGAAGTATAAAAACAAACGCGGCTTGTCCATCAATAGCAGGAAGTTCAACACAGTTTGCCGCTCCTATCTGAACGACCTACAGAAGAAAGTTGATATGGGCGCAACACCAGCCAAGAGGCTAGTCAACGAACAGTGCTGGATTGAGAAATATTTCATCCCCTTCTTCGGCAAATACGACACCGACAAGATTACAGACATGGTGATCAGCAAATATCGCGATTGGCGTCGGATGTATAATATAACGGGCGAAGGCTCGAAGAAGCAGTTCATTGAATATCAGCGCAACGGCAAAACAGTCAGAGCGCCTAAACGCAATCAAGGCGAACCGTCAGCCAGAACCATTGCGATTGAGGACAGCACACTTCGCGCCATCTTTGAATTTGCTCGGAAGAGTGGCTATCTCACAAGAGAAGAGATT
>JALUXN010000028.1 GCA_027018975.1 Mariprofundaceae bacterium
GCACGATTCAGGTCGATTTCTCCATGCCCGGCCGTCTCGGCGCGGAGTATGTGGCGGAGGACTCCTCGCGGCAGACGCCGGTGATGCTGCATCGCGCCATTCTCGGCTCCATGGAACGCTTCATCGGCATTCTGATTGAGCACCATGCCGGTAAGTTTCCCTTCTGGTTGGCGCCGGTGCAGGCGGTGGCGTGCAATATCACCGATGCGCAGGCGGAATATGTGCGCGATTGTGTGGAAACGATGAAGGCGGCGGGCTTCCGGGTCGATGCGGACTTGCGCAACGAAAAGGTCGGCTATAAAGTGCGCGCCCATACGCTGGAGCGGGTGCCCTATATTCTGGTTGCCGGAGATCGGGAGCGGGATGACGGGACGATCAGCGTGCGTGATTTAAGTGGCAAGAATATTGGCGTTTTTTCACTGGAAGATTGGATCGATACGATGCGCAAAATGCGTGATGCGCACCAGTAACGAGTCCACTTCGGCATAACATGAGAGTAGAGCGAGGGCGTTTTTTAACGATGGAAGGAGTCTTGTATTAAAAAGGATTTGCCGATCAACTACGATATTGATGCTGCAGAAGTGCGCGTAGTTGACGATACAACAGGGGAACAGCTCGGCGTCTTGCCGTTGAATGACGCTGTTGCCAAAGCAGCATCGAAGGGTCTGGATCTGGTATTGATGGCGGCCAAGAGTAACCCGCCGGTCTGCAAGATCATGGATTATGGCAAATACAAGTACGAGCAGAGTAAAAAGGCGAACCTGGCCAAGAAGCGCCAGCATGTGATGCAGGTGAAAGAGGTGAAGGTCGGTGCCAATACCGACGTTCACGATATGGAAGTGAAGATGAAGGCAGCGAAGAAATTCCTGTCGCAGGGCAACAAGGTGAAGGTTTCGTTGCGCTTCCGTGGACGTGAGATGGCGCATACCGAGCGCGGCCGCGAGCAGATGAAGAACGTGGCGGCCTACTTGGAAGAGTATGGCAAGCCGGAGAAGATGCCCAATATGGAAGGGCGGCAGATGATCATGATCATGGCGCCGCACAAAAAATAGATTGCGATAAAGGCTTTGCAGACTTCAAAAGGTCCGCAAAGGGCCTTTTTTAGTATGTATTAATAGAGATAGAGGAAGAGATCATGCCAAAGATGAAATCAAACAGCGGCGCAGCCAAGCGCTTCAGCAAGACCGGCAGCGGCAAGTGGAAGCGCAACAAGGCTTTTTCCAGCCACATTCTGACCAAGAAGTCGCCCAAGCGGAAACGCAACATGCGTGGTACCGAGCTGGTTTCATCCGCAGATGCCAAGTCACTGGAACGTCTGGTTCCGGGTCGCGGCTGAGCCTCGATAGATATCAAGAACGATTGTAGAAGTTAGGAGAGAGATATGCCTCGCGTAAAATCCGGAGTACAGGCGCACGCGCGCCACAAGAGTGTGATCAAGGCGGCCAAGGGCTACCGTGGTCGTCGTAAGAGCTGCTTCCGCACAGCCACCCAGGCGGTAGATAAGGCGCGTCAATACGCCTATCGCGATCGCAAGGTCAAAAAACGTGAGTTCCGCAGCCTGTGGATTGCCCGCATCAATGCGGCCGCCAAGCAGAATGGCCTGAACTACTCCGGCTTCATGCACGGCCTCAAATTGGCCGGGATCGAGCTGGATCGCAAAGTGCTGGCCGACATCGCCGTTCGCGATGCCGAAGGCTTTACGCAGCTGGTTGAGACAGCTCGCGCACAGATTCAGTAAACGTATTTCACCGGCGATGGCCGGATTAGTTGGACAAAGGCAGGCCGCGTGGTCTGCCTTTTTGTTGTGGGTGGGGTGATTGCTCAAGGCAATCGAGAAAAATGATCGAGTCATCCCCGAGCGTTTTTATCGGGAGTTCATTGTTTTCGCGTAGCTGATGTAAATGTTGTATAGCATGATACCTATGCTACTATGTCACGATGATCGTATCGTTCAGAGGTCAATCCACGGAAGATAGATTCAATGGTGTCAATTCAAAATTGGCTCGGAAAGCCTGCCCGAGAACGCTTTGGCGAGTGGCTGTAAGAAAGTTGGATCAACTCGATTCGGTTCTGTTTCTGGAAGAGTTGAAGATTCCGCCGGGCAATCGATTGGAGCGGCTATCTGGAGACAAAGAAGGCGAGTATAGTATTCGCATCAATGAACAATATCGGATCTGCTTTATGTGGAGTGAAACGGATCCGTACAATGTAGAAATCACAGATTATCATTAGATGTGAACGATGATTCGTATTCCAAGTGATAGAGAGCCTACCCATCCCGGTGAAATGCTGCGGGAGGAGTTTCTTGTGCCGATGAATATCAGCCAGCGCAATCTTGCTGACGCTATTCATGTGCCTTATCAGCGCGTCAATGAACTGGTGAATAAAAAGAGGGGTATCACGCCAAGTACGGCGCTGCGTTTGGCTAAGTTTTTTGGTATGTCAGCCGATTTTTGGCTGAATATGCAAATGCGTTGGGAGCTTTTCAACGCAAAGAACAGAGAAGCCCATGCGTTGCGATCCATTCAAGATTACCACCATATGCGCAGGAGCGCCTAACACAGCGATGCGCGAAGCGTGTGAGATGGCAGCCGATAGCGCTGTCGTGCGCTTAATTTTCACCGCTGCTGGCGGCTTCCAGTGCCTCTGTTGCTTCCATCCATGCGGCTTCTGCCTGCTCTAAGGCTTGTTTGCATCTGTTGTGGTTGTCACCGAGTTGGCGGATTTCGGTGGGGCTGCTCTGTTCGTAGAGTTTCGGGTCGGCCAGTTGTTGGTCGAGGGTGGTCAATTGTTGACTGAGGCGGTCGATCTCCAGTTCCAGCTCGCGGATGCGGCGGCGTAGTGGTTGCTGTTTTTGTTGCGATTTGCGCGCTGTTTTTTTCTGACTGGCGGGGGCTTTGGTGGGTGTCGGTTGGCTGTTGCGCTGCTGGAGTAGCCAAGCGGCATAATCGTCCAGATCACCATTGAAAGGGGTGACGCCGCCCTGCGAGACCAGCATCAGGCTGTCACAAACGGTGCGCAGCAGGTGGCGATCGTGCGAGACCAGGATCATGGCGCCCTCAAAATTCTGCAGTGCCAGACTCAGTGCGTGGCGCATCTCCAAGTCGAGGTGGTTGGTTGGCTCGTCGAGCAGCAACAGGTTGGGCTGCTGATAGACGATGAGCGCCAGTACCAGCCGCGCCTTTTCACCGCCGGAGAAGGGGGCGACGGGGGCGAGCGCCATGTCGCCGGAGAAGTCGAAGCCGCCGAGAAACTGGCGCGCCTCTTTTTCAGAGAGACGATCATCGAGCATCATCAGATGTTGCACCGGCGAGAGGGTATCGTGCAGCTGTTCCAGCTGATGCTGGGCGAAATAGCCGATAGCCAGCGCTTTGGCCTCATCGCGTGTTCCACGTTGGGGTGCGAGCGTGCCGGCCAGCAACTTGATCAGCGTCGATTTGCCTTCGCCATTGGGGCCGAGCAGACCGATCCGTTCGCCCGGCAGCAGGGAGAGTGAAATATCGTGCAGAATGGTCTGCTCGCCATAGCCGGCGCTGGCCTGATGCAGGTGCAGCAGTGGATTGGGGATGGTGCCGGGATGCTTGAATGTAAATGAGAAGGGGGAATCGACGTGCGCCGGCGCGATCTGCTGCATCCGCTCCAGCGCCTTGATGCGGCTCTGCGCCTGCGTTGCCTTGGTCGCCTTGGCTTTGAAACGGGTGATGAAGCTGTTCATATGGGCGATCTGCTTCTGCTGCTTTTCGTAGGCGGACTGCTGCAACGCCAGCTGTTCGGCGCGACGCTGTTCAAACGCGCTGTAGTTGCCGCTGTAGAGTGTGAATCGACCGCGTTCGATGTGGCCGATATGATCGACACAGCGATCGAGAAAATCGCGGTCATGCGAGATCAGCAGGAGCGCGCCACGGTAGCGCGCCAACCACTGCTCCAGCCAAACCACCGCTTCGAGATCGAGATGGTTGGTCGGCTCATCGAGCAGTAACAGATCGGAGCGGCAGAAGAGGGCGCGTGCCAGATTCAGCCGCATCCGCCAACCGCCGGAGAAGCTGGCGACCGGTTGTGATTCACTGCCGACTGCAAAGCCCAGACCGTGCATCAGGGTGGCAGCGCGAGCGTGGGCGGCATAACCATCGATGGCGGCAAAGCGTTCATGCAGCTCGGCCAGTTGGGTGCCATCGCCGCTCGACTCGGCAGCGTCGAGTTGCTGTTGCAGGCGGGTTAGCTCGGCATCGCCGGTCATGACAAAATCGATGGCGGCCACCGGCAGGGCTGGGGTCTCCTGCGCCACATGCGCCATGGTGATGCCGCGCTCGATGCGGAAGCTGCCCGCATCCTCCTCAATCTCACCGCGAATGAGCGCAAAGAGCGACGATTTGCCGCAACCGTTGCTGCCGGTGATGGCCAGTTTCTGGCCGCGATGCAGGGTGAGGGTGAGATCGGAGAAGAGGAGCTTATTGCCGCGCCGCAGGGCAAGTGAATCGAAATAGAGCATGCGCCACCCTAGCGTGGCGGCTATCGAGCGCGACAGTGGGGTGAAATCGTCTGCT
>JALUXN010000029.1 GCA_027018975.1 Mariprofundaceae bacterium
GTCAGCATATCTCCACACTTTTCAGATGTAAGCTGGGTCGCCAATGCGGTGGCGAAGGATAAAGATAAAGAGCAATCGAAGGATAACAACAAATCGAAGCAAAATGATGATACGGGCAAAGGGGACAAACAGTCCAAAAATGATGATAAAGAGCACAAAAAGTCCACTGTAACGACAGAGACGGAGCAGAAGACAACGACAACAGCCACGCTCTGCAAGTGCGCCAACAGCGCTGAAACGAAGGTGGAGGATGCGAAGCTGAAAAAAGAGCATGCCGATGAGGTAGAGAAAGAGAAAGAAGAGCATAAGAAGACAGTGGATGCAGATGAGCAGGAGAAGCTGCACAAGAAAGAGCAGGCTGATAAGGAGAAGAAAAAGAAAGAGGATGATGATTCGCTGAGCGATGATGAGAAAAAGAAGGCAGAGCAGGATGCCAAGGACGCAGATGATGATTACGAGAAGGCGCATGCGGATGCGCAAGAGGCTGAGAAGGAGTATGAGCAGGCTAAGGCTGAGCGAGAAGCTGCTGAGAAAGAGCTGAAAGATGCAGAGGATGAGCTGAAAATCATCACCGAGAGCAAGACACCATGCACATGCCCCGATGGCAGCCAGGGCGCTTGGGTGCAGGTGCAGACAGATAGCAATGGAAATGTTCTATCAGTCAAAGCTCTCCCCGCTGGTGGCGGTGGTGTGAATCCCAATACACCGTCCTCATTTCGGGAGCTGCATGGTAAATAGGTGATACCATTGACACGCCAGCGTTCGAGAAAGATGTAGAATGCCAAAGCCACCAGTTCGGGTTTTCCGGCTGGTGGCTTTGTGTTGCTGCAGTATGGTGGCATGGATTGGCGATGGAACTTTTGCGTGACAGGTTTTGCGTGACAATCTGGCGTTTTTCTGGATAGTTGCGCTCCCTTTGCTTGCGGGCAGTCTTTTTTTGCGTATGGGAGGTGGTTTGCGCGATCGGGAAGCTGACAATTTGATTGCGATTTCGTTGTTTGGCTATCACCTGCGTCTGCCGCTCGGGCGGGCGGGGCTGGCGCTGTTTGCGCCGCTGCTGATGGGGGTGTTGATGCTCTGTGGTCTGGGTGTGGCGGCGCTCTTTCAGCATGATCGTCTGTCCGATGAGCTGCAGCATAGTCGTCAGGTGGCATTGGAGGCGCAGCAACAGGTGGCGCAGCTGGAGCAGCGTTTAGGCGAGGAGCAGCAGAAGGCGTCGGTCTTCGCGGCATCCATCGGGCAGCTGCAGGCGCGATTGATGCGTTTGGATTCACTGGGCAGCAAGCTGGTGAAGGTGGCCGCGCTGAAGTCGTCGGAGTTTGATTTTTCGCTGCAGCCGGCTGTGGGTGGTTTTCACACGCCTTATCCCGATTTGATGTCGCCGAGTGATATGCTGCAACGCAACATGCGTTATCTCGATGCTGCTGCGGATACGGTGGAGATGAAGTTGAGCGCGCTCGATTATGTGTTGAAGCGTCGTTCCGCATCCGATGTTATACGTCCGCACGGTTGGCCGACGCGTGGTGGCTGGCTGAGTTCACCGTTTGGTCAACGGCTGGATCCCTTTACCGGACTGCTTGCCCGACATGAAGGTGTCGATATCGCGAACCATCTCGGTGAGCCGGTGTATGCTTTGGCACCCGGGATTGTCACTTTTGCGGATCGCATGACCGGTTACGGCTATGTGGTCGATATTAAGCATTCGCATGGCTATACAACCCGTTATGCACACATGAGTCGCTTGAGTGTCGCCGTGGGTGATGTGGTGCGTGATCATCAGCAGGTGGGGGCGATCGGTTCAACTGGTCACTCGACCGGGCCGCATCTACATCTGGAGGTGCGTTCGAACGGACGCCTTGTTAATCCGAAGCGGTTCCTCTCGCGCAGCTAACAAACACATTCACGTCATCTTCGAGTCTCTTTGACAGCCTCTATTGCTTGAAGATTCCATGGAACCTAAGATCAGCGCATGAGCTATATCGATGCACCGGAACTGCTCCGCAGTCGCGCGACGGACACATCTGAACCGCAACACAAACGACCGCCGCTCTATCGAGTGGTGATGCTCAATGATGATTTTACGCCGATGGATTTTGTCGTCATGCTGTTGATGCGTTTCTTCCATAAATCAGAGGAGCAGGCGCAAGCGCTGATGCTGCAGGTGCACCAGCAGGGGCGAGCGGTATGCGGTGTTTTCCCCAAAGATATTGCCGAAACCAAGGTGCAGCAAGTGGCCATGGCCAGCCGTAGCGACGGGCATCCATTGCGCTGTATGATTGAGCGTGATGGTGACGACTGACTGGTGTTGGCCGCGGTCGGCATCACGCTATTGGCATCAATATTGCCTGTCATAACGTAAGGGTATCAGACCCGCGCCAAGATCGGATCGAGGAGTGATTATGGGTATCTTAAGTGAAGCACTCGAAGAGACACTGAATGAGACCTTTCGCAATGCGCATCTGCAGCGCAATGAGTTTGTCACCGTCGAACATCTGCTGCTCGGCCTGCTCGACAACCCCAATGCGCTGGGCGTGCTGCTTGGTTGTCATGCCAATGTCGAGGCGCTGCGCCGGGCATTGATCGATTTCATCCACGAGCATGTCACCATCCTGCCGGAGGATCAGGGTGAGACGACCGCCAGCATCGGGCTGCAGCGGGTGATCCAGCGGGCGGTGATGCATGTGCAGGCGGCCGGCAAGCGCGAGGTGACCGGCGCGCATGTGCTGGTGGCAATTTTTTCCGAAAAAGATTCCCACGCTGTGCACTTTCTTAATCAGGTGGGGGTGAGCCGCCTCGATGTGGTCAGTTTTATGGCGCACGGCACGGTCAGCAACCATGCCGAACAGCATGAATCATCCGAACCTGCGGCGGCGATTGAGGATGAGAAGAAGCAGAAAAAGCGTTCGCCGCTGGAGCGTTTCTGCATCAACCTCAGCCAGCGCGCCCGTGAGGGGAAGATCGATCCGCTGATCGGCCGCAGCGAGGAGTTGAGCCGCTGCATTCAGATCCTCTGCCGACGGCGCAAAAACAATCCGCTGCTGGTCGGCGAGGCGGGTGTCGGCAAGACCGCCATTGCCGAAGGGCTGGCGCTGAAGATTGAGCAGAAAGAGACGCCTGATGCGGTACACAACGCCACCATCTACGCGCTCGATATGGGCTCGCTGCTGGCCGGCACGAAGTATCGCGGCGATTTCGAGGAGCGGCTCAAGGCGGTGCTGCATGCGCTGCAGCAGCAGGATCAGGCGGTGCTCTTCATCGATGAGATCCACACCATCATCGGCGCCGGCGCGGCCAGTGGCGGTACGATGGATGCCTCCAATCTGATCAAGCCGGCACTGGCCAACGGCGAACTGCGCTGTATCGGCGCCACCACCTATCAGGAGTTCCGCAATCTGTTTGAGAAGGATCGCGCGCTATCTCGCCGTTTTCAAAAGATCGATGTGCCGGAGCCGAGCGTGGCGGAGACGATCGACATCCTCAAGGGTCTGAAATCGCGGCTGCAGGAGCACCACGGCATCCGCTATTCACAGGCGGCGATCGAGCAGGCGGCGAAGTTGGCCAAGCGCCATCTCTCCGAGCGTCATCTGCCCGATTCGGCGATCGATATTCTTGACGAGGCGGGCGCACTGATGCGCATCAAGCCGGCGGAGAAGCGGCGTGCGCAAGTCAATGTGCATGACATCGAGAGTATGGTGGCCAAGATGGCGCGCATCCCACACCAGCAGGTCAACGCGTCGGATAAAAAGCGGCTCGCCCATCTCGATCGTGACCTCAAACTGACGGTGTTCGGGCAGGATCGGGCGATCGATCAGCTCGCCGCCAGCATCAAACTCGCGCGCGCCGGGCTGGCGCATCCCGAAAAACCGATCGGCTCCTTCCTCTTCACCGGGCCAACCGGCGTGGGCAAAACCGAGGTCGCACGCCAGCTGGCGCGCACCATGGGAGTTGAGCTGATCCGCTTCGATATGTCCGAATATATGGAGTCGCACACTGTTTCACGCCTGATCGGAGCCCCGCCGGGGTATGTCGGCTTTGATCAGGGCGGTCTGCTCACCGAAGCGGTGAACAAGCATCCGCATGCCGTGCTGCTGCTCGACGAGGTGGAGAAGGCGCATCCCGATCTCTTCAATCTGCTGTTGCAGGTGATGGATCACGGCACGCTCACCGACAACAATGGGCGCAAGGCCGATTTCCGCCATATTATTCTGATTATGACCAGCAATGCCGGCGCCTTCGAGATGCAGCAGAATAGTGTCGGCTTTAATCCGCAGCCGCGTCACGGCGACGATCAGGCGGCGATCAAGCGCCTCTTTACGCCGGAGTTCCGCAACCGCCTCGATGCGATCATCGGCTTTGCGCCGCTCTCTGAGACGACGACGCTGCATGTGGTCGATAAACTGCTGATCGAGCTGGAGGCGCAACTGGTTGATAAGCGGGTCGAGCTGCAGGTGAGCGATGCGGCCAAGGGATGGCTGGCGCGCCACGGCTACGATTCGCTGATGGGCGCCCGCCCGATGGCACGGTTGATTC
>JALUXN010000030.1 GCA_027018975.1 Mariprofundaceae bacterium
CTGATGCCCGTCGCGCCCGGCTCACGCACCAACAGCCAGAGTTCATCGAGATCGACATCGCCACGGTTGTCGTTTTTGATGCGCAGCGGCACCACCATCGTCTGCTTGCTCGCCTCACCGGCAGCGATCATGGGTGCGGGTGAGAGATAACGGAGATCCCGGCGCAGCTGCTTGCCGACCCAGCTGGCGCGCTCCTGCGCTGCCCGCGTCTCGTTGAGGATCTGAAAGCCGTTGCCGGCGGTGCCGAGTGCGCTGTAGGCGAGTGCCGAGATCATGGCGAAGACAATCAGCGCCATCATCACCTCGATCAGGGTGAAGCCTGCTTCGCTGGCAGATATTTCTCTGCGCTTCACTTCACCTCCCGATAGAGGAAGAGGGTCACCTTCGGCTCGTTCGGCGCCTGCACCGAGACATTCATGCGCACAAAGCCATCAAGCGCCGTCTTTTCGACCCAGCTGCGCCAATCCAGCTGCAGATCGCCGCGCTCAATGACGCCGCTCTGCTCATCCTGCGTCAATGGCGCCAACGACAGCTCCGCCAGCTTATTGTCAGCCGCATCGAGCAGCAGCTGTTGCATGCGCAGATTACGCTGAATATCAGCCGACGCGCCGAGGCGCTCCATCAACACCACCAGCGCGGTCGCTGCGATCATCAGCGCCACCAGCGCCTCGATCAGCGTGAAGCCCGCCTCGCCCCGGTGTTGCATGCTCATGGCGCGGCCTGTTTGATCTGGATACCGCCCGGGCCGGGATGAAACGCCACGATACGCTCCGCTTCGCCGCCATCGGCGGGGGCGGCCAGCACAATATCAGCCACCTGATGAATCCCCTCCACCGGAATCAACAATTCGGCCAGCAACGGCTCTTTCTCCTGATCTGGGTTGTTCGATGCATCACTGTTGGTTGAGCTATCCCTGCTGCTGTCGCTCAGCGGCGGCTCCGGCCGAATGGCGACGATGTGGATGCCATCCTTCAGCGCCCGCCGCCCATAGGGGCTGCCATGCAGCGTCTGCCACTTGCCGCCGCGGGCGATCGATTGAAAGCTGTAACTGTGCTGCCGAAAGCGGATGCGATAGTTGCGGCCGGAGAGTGCCGCCTCCTCCTGTGCCAGCCGCAACACCTGCACCAGCCGCTTCGCCTCATCATCGAGCGAGGCGCGCGTCGCCGAAAAGTAGGAGGGGGCGATCATCATCGCAGAGACCGCCATGATGACAATCACCAGCATGATCTCCAGCAGCGTGAAGCCTCGCTCGTCGCCGCGCTGCTCTATGTGCCACGGATATGTCTGCTGCCGACGGTGCAACGGCGGCTACGGCTTCTGCCAGTTGCCGATGTCCGCATCGATACCGCTGCCGCCCGCTTTGCCATCGGCGCCGTAGGAGAGAATATCGAAATCGCCATGCACGCCCGGCGCCAGATAGATATAGGCATTGCCCCACGGATCTTTGGGCACCGCATCCATATAGCGCTTACCGTCGGCACCCGGTGTCGCCAACACCTGCAGGCCCTGACTCGAATCGGGATATTTGCCATGCTGCAGGCGGTAGAGTTTCAGCGCCTGACCGATATTGGTCATCTGTACCCGCGCCGCCTGCACCTTGGCATCATCGGCGCGCTCCAGAAAACGGGGCGCTACCAGTGCCGCCAGAACGCCGATAATCACCAGCACCACCATAATCTCCAGCAGCGTAAAGCCTGCCTCATGTTGTTCCTGTTGTTGCATTGTCATCACTCCTCTCTGTTGTTGAAATCTTGTAACCAAAAATCGTTGCGCGCCAAGGGATCGTAGAGACGCTGTTCGCCGTTGATGGTCAGCCAGTGGCCGCGGCTGAGATCATCGTGTTCGTGGATGATGCGGTCGAGCATCAGCCATGAACCGACAAGCAATCCGTGCTTTCGGATGGCGGCATCGGCGTAGATCGAGCAGACCGGATAGGAGGGGCATGTTCGCCCATCCAGTTGACCGACGGCATTGCGGTAGAACTGCATCACAAACGCTGCCGGCTGCGCTGCCGGCGGCAGCATCATCTGCCAGAGCAGCGATAAGATCAACGCCACCGCCGCCAGCCCGCCATAGCCGATGGCCATCGATCGCATATTCATCTTATTCATCACCACGGCCTGCCCGGCAGCGCGGCGGCCTGCCACAACCCCTGCCACCACGCCATATAACTCTCGGCGCTGGCGCGCGCTGCCAGTGAGGTGGCGGAGAAGACGGTGCCGGACCAGAGCCATGCGGTGATCAGGGCGAAGAAGATCGTCACCGGCCCCATCCGCCGTCGCCACGCCCAGAGGGTGAGCAGCAGCATCGGATAGACCATCATCGCCGCCATGCCGGCATCATGCCAGCGCCCCAGCCAGGCGTGCCCCGCTCCCGGCAGCACTGCGGCGAGCAGTCGCGCCGGCCACTGTTCTACATCGTTGAGTAGCGGATGACTGGCCAGATAGGCACTGGCCAGTGTCAGGTTGGGGTTGATGCCGCCCGTGTGGGGAAGCGCCTTCTGCCCCCTCTGTCGCATCGCCAACAGCGTTGCTGCCGCCACCAGCCGCTGTTGCCAGATGGAGCCTTGCGGCTCAGTGGTCGCCAGCGCCCGTAGTGCGGCCACCGCTGCACGATCCTGCCCCTGCGCCGCCAGCTGGATCGCCTGCCGGTAACCATCGACCACCGCCGCCTGCGCGTGACCGCCGACGAACAGCAGGCAGATCAACAGTAACAAACGGTGTTTCATCAACGCACCAGCTGATTCATTTCAGCAATCGGCAGCAGAATCGCCATCGCCAACGCACCGACGCCCACCGCCATCAGCATCACCAGCAGCGGTTCGGCGACAGTCAGCATCCGCTTCAGTTTGCGCGATACATCTTTTTCGTAGTGGTCGGCGATGCGCAGCAGCATGGTGTCGAGCTGGCCGCTCTGTTCGCCCACCGAGAGCAGCTGTGTCGCCATCGTTGGAATATAACCGCCGCGCTTCAACGCCTCGGCCAGCGATTCCCCCTCTCTCAACCCTTCGCGCGCTGCCGCGCCGATCTGTTTCAGCGGGATCAGCGACCAGCTCTGATTGGCGATCAGCATCGCCGCCAGCATCGGCACGCCGCCGGAGAGCAGCATGCCGAGGGTGCGCGAAAAACGGGCGGTTTCGATGGTGACCAACAGGTGATTGAGCAGCGGGATGCGCAACAGCCAACGGTCGCGTCGTTCGCGCATCGCATCGCTGCGCATCAGCCATTTGTAGAGCAGAATCGCCGCTGCCGTAGCCACAATCAGCCAGCCTCCCTGCGCGCGTAAAAAGTCGGAGAGCGACATCACCACTTTGGTCAGTGTCGGCAGATCGCCGCCGGCGCGGGCGAAGACGGCGACCATCTTCGGCACCACCACGGTCATCAAAAAGAGCATCACCACCATGCCGAAGGCGAGGATAATGGCCGGATAGAGGGTGGCGGAGAGCAGCTCCTGATTGAGTTGTTGGCGCAGCTCCAAGAGCGCGGCCAAGCGCGTCGCCACCGCCTCCAGCTGACCGGTCTCTTCGCCGGCGGCGATCATGTTGCAGATCACTTCGTCAAAATGCTGGCTGCGCAGCGCTTCGGCCAGCGAGCCGCCCTCCAGCACCTGCTTGCGGATGGCAAACACTGCCCGTCGCGACGCCTGCCGCCCCATCCCTTCGGCGATGGCGGCCAGAGTGTCGATCAGCGGCATGCCCGCCTCGGTGAGGGTGGCCAGCTGCTGCAAGAAGAGCACCGTTTCGGTGGCGCCGAGATAGGCCTTGCCGCCCTGCTCCCCGCTGCGCTGCTGCCGCTCGATCGGGCTCAGCTTGCGCACCACCAGCTGCTGCCCCTTCAGTCGCTGGCGTGCCAGCCGCTCCGAATCGGCTTCAATCTCCCCCTTTTTGCGTCTGCCCCGCGCATCGAGCGCCTCGTATGCGAAGATGGTCATAGATCGTTGACCACCACCCCTTCCATGGTCACGCGCAGCACCTCTTCAATGCTGGTCACGCCGGCGGCAACGTGGCGGGCGACATCCTGACGCAGCGTGACCATCGACTCGCGGCGGGCGATCTCGCGCATCGTCGGCAGCCCCTTGCCCTCGTGAATCGCATTGCGCATCGCATCGGAGACGCGCGCCATCTCATAGATGGCGATCCGCCCGGCATAGCCGGTACCCATGCACTGCTCGCACCCCTTGGCATCGTAGATCGTCTCGACGCCCTCGTAATCGGCCGCATCGACCTCCAGCAGTTGCCAATCCTCCGCCAGCACCGGCCGCGCCACCTTGCAGCGCGGACAGAGGCGGCGCACCAGTCGCTGCGCCTGCACCATATTCAGCGATGAGGCGACCAGATAGGGCTCCAGCCCCATATCCTGCAGGCGCAGGATGGCTGAGAGTGAGTCGTTGGTGTGCAGCGTGGCGAAGACCAGATGGCCGGTCAGCGAGGCTTGAATGGCGATCTCCGCCGTCTCCAGATCGCGAATCTCGCCGATCA
>JALUXN010000031.1 GCA_027018975.1 Mariprofundaceae bacterium
ATTGCCCTGCAGCGCCACACGCTCGCCAATGCGCGCCTTTGCCTCGTCGATGTCGATCGTCCAGTCCAGCCCGACCACATCGCAACCGGTGTCTGCCATCGCCTCGAGCCAGCCCATACCGCCCTTGGAGTAGAGAATCACCGGCACCTTGCGTCCCTCATGTTCGCGCGTCAGCTGATCCATAATGCGCTGCATGTAAGCCAGTGAAAATTCCTTGTAATCATTAGTAGTTAAAATACCGCCCCAGGTGTCAAAAATCTGCAGCGCCTGTGCGCCGTGAGCGATTTGTCCATTGAGATAGGCGGCGACCGAGTCGGCCAGTTTCTCCAGCAGCAGATGCATCGTCTGCGGCTCATTGAACATCATCGCCTTCACCTTGGAGAAGGTCTTGGAGCCGCCACCCTCGACCATATAGGTCGCCAGCGTCCATGGGCTACCGGTGAAGCCGATCAACGGTACGCGCCCGTTCAAGTCACGGCGGATGGTGTGCACCGCATCCATCACATAGCCCAGCTCCTTGGTCGGTTCATCGAGCACTAGCAACCGCTCCACATCGGCGCGGCAGCGCACCGGATCGGAGAATTTCGGTCCCTCGCCCTTACCGAAGCTCAGATCCATCCCCATCGCTTCCGGCACCACCAGAATATCGGAGAAGAGAATCGCCGCATCCGCGCCGAGAATATCGATCGGCTGCAGTGCCACCTCCGAGCAGAGCTCCGGCGAGCGGCAGAGTTCCAGAAAACCGCCGGCGCGCTCGCGCGTGGCACGATACTCCGGCAGATAACGGCCAGCTTGCCGCATCATCCAGACCGGTGTGCGCTCCACATCTTCACGCAGGCAGGCTCGCAAAAACAGATCATTCTTCAGTTCACTCATCTTTATCCCCTTGGCGAGCCTTGCAGTGCCGCCACCGCCTGCTCAAAATCGATTGTCTTCTCATAAATGGCACGGCCGGTAATCGCCCCGCAGATACCATCGGATGCGCGCGCCGCACAGCGCTGCACATCATCCATCGTCGCCACGCCACCGGATACAATCACCGGAATCGACACCTGCTGCGCCAGCCGCGCCGTCTCCTCGATGTTCGGACCGGTGAGCATGCCGTCACGGGCAATATCGGTGTAGATAATCGCCGCCACGCCGTCATCTTCAAAACGCTTGGCCAGCTCCACCGCCTGTACATCGGTCACATCGTCCCAGCCGTGCACCGCCACCATACCCCCCTTGGCATCGATGCCGACACAGATCTGACCGGGAAAAGCGCGGCACGCCTCGCCCACCAGCGCCGGATTGGAGATCGCCACCGAGCCGAGAATCACCCGCCCGACACCGAGCGACAGCATCCCCTCAATCATGCTCAAATCACGCAAGCCGCCGCCAAGCTGCACCGGAATCGTCAGCCGCTCGCAGATGGCACGGATCGCCTCGCGGTTGGCCGGTTTGCCAGCAAAGGCGCCATCGAGATCGACGACATGCAGGCGCGATGCGCCGAGTGACTGCCAGTGCTGCGCCATGGCCGCCGGATCATCGCCGTAGTCGGTCGCATCATCCATGCGCCCCTGTTTGAGACGCACACAGTGCCCCCCTTTCAGATCGATGGCGGGAATCAGTTCAAACATGCAATCTCCAGAAATATAATGGATTTTAAGAGCGCTTCAGCGGTGAGGCATGCAGGCCGCACTCGGCCACCCCATCCTCCCGCTCCCACCACCAGCGGCCGGCGCGCGGGTCTTCGCCCACGGTAATCGCCCGCGTACACGGCGCGCAGCCGATCGACGGATAATGAGCGTCGTGCAGCGCGTTGTACGGCACATCGTTGGCGCGGATATACGCCCACACCTCCGCCTCTGTCCACTCGATCAGCGGATTAAACTTCTTCAGCCCGAAATGGGTATCATCCTCAATCGCCGCCATCATCTGGCGCGACTCCGCCTGTTCGCGGCGCAGGCCGGTAATCCACGCCCGCTGCCCCTGCAGTGCTCGCTTGAGCGGCTCAATTTTGCGCACTTCGCAGCACGATTTGCGCAGTTCCACCGATTGACGAAAGAGATTGACGCCATGCGTTTTCACCATCGACTCCACCGCAGCGGCGTCAGGAAAGAGTACCGTCAGATCAATCGCATAGCGACTGCGGCAGGCATCAATCACATCGTAGGTCTCCTGCGGCAGACGGCCGGTATCGAGGGTGATGATGCGAATCTGCGGCGTATGCTTGGCGATCAGATCGATCAGCAGCACATCTTCGGCGCCGAAACTGGCAGCAAACAGCAAATCCGGCGCATAGTCGCCCGCCGCCTGCTCCAGCAGACGCACTGTCGCAGACACCTTCTCCTGCCATGATGCACTCACCCCGCTCATGATTCGCCCGACACCTCTTGCAGTGTCCGCCGTTTGCGCAACCCCAGCTCTTTCCACTGCAGATCGGCCACCTCGCTCGGCGAATCGGCCATTGGATCGGCGGCGCGTTGCGTCTTCGGAAAAGCGATCACGTCGCGGATCGATTCGGCATCAACCATCAGACTGAGCACACGATCGAGCCCAAACGCCAACCCGCCATGCGGCGGCGCGCCATATTTCAGTGCATTGAGCAGGAAGCCGAATTTATCGTTGGCCTCCTCCTCGGAGATATTGAGCGCTTTCAGCACGCGCGCCTGCACCTCGGCATCATGAATACGGATCGAGCCGCCACCGATCTCGGTACCGTTCCAGACCAGATCATAAGCCTGCGAACGCATCTCCAGCGGCGCGCTCTCCAGCTTGTCGAGATCTTCGGGGTATGGCGCGGTAAACGGGTGATGCAGCGCTTGCGGCCGTTTGTTGTCGGCATCCCACTCGAACATCGGGAAATCGACCACCCAGACAAATTGATTCTCCGCCGCATCGTAGAGTTCCAGATCACGCCCCAGCTCGACACGCAGGTAGCCGAGCGCGTTGTTGACCACCTCTTTGCTGTCGGCGCCGAAGAAGAGCAGGTCGCCATTCTCCGCACCGGTGCGCTCGATCAGCGCTGTCAACGCCGCCTCAGATAGGTTTTTGACAATCGGCGACTGCAGACCGTTGGGAATATCATCCTTGTCGTTGATCTTGATATAGGCGAGCCCTTTGGCGCCATAGATGGAGACGAACTTGGTGTAGTTGTCGATCATCTTGCGGCTGAGTTTGGCGTTGCCACCCGGCACACGCAGCACCTTGACCAGCCCGCCACTGTTGGCCGGCTCGCTGAACACCTTGAAATCGACCGATTTCATCAGATCGGTCACATCGACATGCTCCAGACCGAAGCGGACATCGGGACGATCAAGCCCGTATTTCTCCATCACCTCGGCGTAACTAATGCGCGGGAAAGGCGCAGAGAGCTGCTCGCCCGTGCCCGCCTCAAACATGGCGCTAATCAGCCCCTCGGCCACTGCCATGATCTCCTCCTGCGAAGCGAACGAGAGCTCCAGATCGACCTGGGTGAACTCCGGCTGACGATCGGCGCGCAGATCCTCATCGCGGAAACAGCGGGCGATCTGATAGTAACGATCGAGCCCCGCCACCATCAACAGCTGTTTGAACAGCTGCGGGCTCTGCGGCAGCGCGTAAAAAGAGCCGGGATAAATGCGCGACGGCACCAGATAGTCACGCGCGCCCTCCGGCGTCGATTTGTTCAGAATCGGCGTCTCAATATCGAGAAAACCTTGCGAGTCGAGATAGTTGCGCGCCGCATGGGTCACTTTGTGGCGCAGCATCAGGTTCTGCTGCATGCAGGGGCGGCGCAAATCGAGATAGCGGTACTCCAGCCGGTGCTGCTCGCCGGTGTTGCAGTCGTCATCGATGGCAAACGGCGGCGTCTCGGCGCGATTGAGCAGCGTCAGCTCGGCGATCTTCACCTCCACCTCGCCAGTCGCCAGCTTCGGATTGATCACCTCGGCATCGCGCGGAATCACCTCGCCGACCACCTTAATCACATTCTGCTGCCGCATCGAGTGTGCCAGCGCATGCATCTCCGGCGTATCGGGATGCGCCACCACCTGCACTACACCGGAGCGATCGCGCACATCGAGAAAGATCACACCGCCATGGTCACGATTGGTCTGCACCCAGCCATACAGGCAGACCTGCTGCCCGATATGGGTGGCGCGAAAATCTCCGCAATTTGTTCGTGGTAACATCTACCGCCTCCGCGTCGCAAAATAAAAGGGTCGCGCAGCCTAGCCGCCACACCCACACGAAGCAAAGAGTTGCCCAAAAACCAACCCCGACATACCTGCAAGATTGAATTCGTGATCTACAACCCCAGCAACTGCTGCATGCGCGAACAGATCTGATCAGCGGCAGAATGCCCATAGGGCTGTGCCGGAAACTTACTCCAGACCGGCGCCGGCCAGGCGGGATCAGGTTGATAATGGACGATGCGATGGATATGCAGTTACGGCACCAGATTACCCAGCGCTGCGATGTTGATTTTATGGTTCATCC
>JALUXN010000032.1 GCA_027018975.1 Mariprofundaceae bacterium
AATTGATCTCAAAGCATCTGCAAGCCCACGTCACCAGCGGGCTCCACTTTTCAGCACGCGCCTTTGGAATGCCGAATACATCCATCAATTGTTGTGCGGTGATCTGCATCTGATACGCCCCTCCATCAAGATATGGATGGAGCGGAGCCCGGCGATTGCCGAGCTCCCACATCACCCACAAGGCGCATCATGGGATATAAAAAAAAGAATCCCGCCGGAACTGCTTCCGGCAGGATAGGGTTTGAATCAGAGCCTAAGGCAGGGCTTATGGGGTTATCAACTTAACCATCACCGTTTTGAACAAGATAATTGCCATACCATCTGGAATATCTAAATATAGCCATCACCAGAGCAACCACGCTGGTCAAGGCATAGATGAACAATATTGTGCCAAGCAGCCTTAGTAGCGCCGGATTCCAGACGAATGCTTGAAATATGGCTATCATGAGCGCAAATGATTGAAGAAGCAGAAAATGCACAAAGGTCGCGGATACGCTCTGCATGATCGAAATGCCTTCCCGAACATCAGTTTCGGATAGCATTTGGTGAAAGCCTCTATCTCCAAAACCTATCAGCATGGCATATCCGCCCAAAGTAAACCCAAGAAGGTTCGGAAAGATATTCAATGCCTGTTTGGCTATTTCCCCAGTCTCCGCACCAACAAACAGCAACAGTCCAAATACAATTGAAAAATGAAAAAACGGGGATGTGCGTAACGCACCCCATCCGCCATAGGCAGTCCAGTATTTTTCAAAAATTGCCTTTAAAGATGCGCCTTTTGGATTATATTCTGACATGACAACCTCACTCAAAGGCGTGGCTATTCACCTCGCTTACCTGCCAACAGTGATGCCAGCCGTGAAACGTGTTTAATGAGGATATCCGTCACCCCATCACTATATGGATCATAGTCCAGCCTGAATATACGTGGGTGATTCGTGCTTTCAACATGCTCAATACTACCATCATCAGTGACTCCGTCAGCTAAAACCTTGCCATCGCTCTTTGTGGCAAGGCTCATGACAGCCTTGGTCTCAACATCAGGCTCTATCCCTCTCCGTGAACCATATGTTTCATGCAGCCGTTCAATTTTCTGCCTTCTCAAGCGCTTGGTGAAAGCTTCTTCCTCTGCTTCCAAATCGTCTCCATTGGGTATAGTGAATGATATTTCAAGCTTTCGATAGGCACGGAACCGGCTAAATATATCGTCAAGCTTCTCTTTGTCCGTTTCTATCTCAACATCAATCGACTGGAACCTTTCCTCTATACTTTCGTGGGAAAAGAGTCCTTCAAACAACTTCTTCATGGTTCTTGGTGATGGTGAGTGCTTAATTTTTGGCCAGAAAAGACGGTGGTTTTCTATGGAGAAAACATAAGGTATGCGGCGCAAGTTGGGTTTGAGGTGTTCTGGAACAGGAACCCCGTCAACAGGCTCAACCTCCAGTGAGTTCAACCAGTCCGCATCGGGATCAATGGAAAAGAACTTGTATATCACGCCATATATAAGCCCGCCATCTTCGGTGCATGATCCAATCATTCCATGATTATCACCCCATATTTTCGATATGAACTTGCCACGATGCACCATGTTGAACAACTCAAGATAATCCCGTTCACCTTCAATCGGCTGCATTTTTATATTCAACGCTGTTACCGAAAGCTGTCTACCCATTTTCCTATCCTCCTTAGTCTTTCAGTCAACACTCCACGGATTGCGATGGCCGCCGTGATACTCTCTGGCCAGGCCGGACTGCCGCCTCCTTTTTTCAAAACGGCCAATGGGGCCGTTTGTCAACAAGTTGGCCACTCATCACGTCCGTTTACCCATCCAGATGACGCGGCCGATGATGCGCAACTGCCCGGCCTCATCGGGGGAGAATCGTTGCTCATCGTAGGCCGGGTTGTCGGATTTGACGATGACAGTGCCATCGAATCGCGTCTGGATGCGCTTCACATAGAGCAGACCATTCAGATTCAGTGCATAGATGGCATCGTGCTCCACGCGATCGATGGAGAGATCGAGCAGCAGCAGATCGCCGGCCACCACCGTGGGCAACATCGAATCGCCGGAGGCGCGAATCAATGCCAGCCGCTGCGGATCGGCGCCCAGCTCGAAGCGCACCCATGCCGATTTGAACGCCAGATAATCAACAATCTGCTCGGAGTGGATCAGCGAACCGCCGCCGCAGGATGCCTCCACATCGTAGAGCGGCAGCTTGACGAACTCATCATCTTGATCGGCCGACAGTGATTCAATAGAGGGGCGCTGCGCCGGTTCACTGCCACGCCGATCTGTTTCGCCCGGCTCATCGTAGAACAGCGCGGCTGGTGAATCCGGATCCATGCCCGGTGGTAAAGGATTGGGTCGCTTGCCCGGCAAATACATGTCGCCGCGACCAGTAAGGAGCCAATCCAAAGATGCTGATGTTTTCATACTGTAACATACAACATCACGAAATGGAATCGACCCCCTTGCCTTGGCGGTAGCTAGTTTTCCCTTAGAAATTCCAAGGGATTCAGCAACATCAGAGTCTTTGTCTATGCCTTCAATTAACTTTATGCGATCAATCACGTCGCCAACTGTTGACAGTTCGTTATTCATGATTACAATTCGCCATAATTAGTAACCAAGTTATTACAAATTGCAACATGGTTACTTTTAACCAAACGGTCTCATTGGCCGTTTTGATGAAGAAAGGAGGTGCCACATTGACCGGATACCGACCAGCCCAGATCAAGGCGCTACTGCTGCTGCACGGCATTTCACAGACCGAGATCGCGGAAGCTATCGATTGCCACATTCAGCACGTCTCTGACGTCATCAACGGCCGCCGCAGCACCAAGCGTATCCGCGATGCCATTGCTGCTGCAGTGGAGCGCGACACCACCGAGCTCTGGCCCGATGAACGATTCCGCCGCCCCAGCGGCCGCATCGTCCGCCGCGCCGGATTCACACTGTAACACATCACACATCACCCACAGGAGAACCACCATGAGCCATGCAGCCACTGCTTTCTCTGACGAATCCCCCAGAACCATCACCTCTGAAATGATCGTTGAGATGGAAAAATATCGACGAAGCCGCCCTGGTCGCGGATTTGCAGAAGCGCGGGATAAATATGTCTGGTCTCGCATTTGCGACATGGAAACCAAATTTCGCCGTGGCCAACCGCTTACCGGGCCGATGCTCACCCTGCATGCGTTTACACATGAGGTTCGCGCCCTGATTCTGACTGCTGTGGCGCAGCTTGAACTTACTCATCGAGTTACTCATCGAGAACGGGCCAGATGTGGATGTCGTTGTTTCTCGCCTGAACAACGGCTGAGTTCCATGTACAAAGCGCGGCGCATAGCGGAGCCAGATGCGCCAGTGAAAGCGATCCTTGAAAACATAGTGGAGAGCCTGGATGTGTGAACGGATCAGCAAAAAGATGATCATTGACCTTAAGCTCACGCATGGGATAGGCCTCGTAAAAGGATCCGGCGCCCTGATCGCAATCAAAATGCATCCGTGTGATGCGAAGATCGTAGCTCATATCCCAATGGCTCATCTCTCGCATGGCATCTTCAATGTGCTGTGGTGTGGATGGGCTGAAGCTGGCGAGACCAAGCTCGGAAGCCTCTATATGAAAATACAAGGCGCACTGCATTGCGTTGCTGATTTGATGGCTTGCATAGTTGAACAGGGTCAAATCAATTTCAAACCCGCAACCTGGGCATTTCCATTGCCCGATCGCTCCGCGAACAAAGCAGACGCCACAGCCACCCTGCCGGGCGCAACGTATGCCATATCGATCAACAAATGGTTTCGTTTCCATGCCCCGAGATTACACATGCTGCAACCGCGTTGCAATTACAGTAATTGCAACATTTTCCACACCTCGGCTTTTGGAGGCGTGCAATGGCAGTGAGGTATTCCACACCACTCTCTCTGCAGGATGCCATCCACCGTTTGGTGCTGGGCGGCGAGCTGCGCATCACGGAGCTGGCCGACCGGCTGGGGTGGAGCGAGAGCAGTCTCTACCGGGCGGCCAACCCGTGCGACGAGGCTAACTTCCCCGTCACGCGGCTGATCCCGGCCATGCTGGCGCAGAATGATTATGGCCCGCTTCACCACATCGCCGGTCGGTGCGGCTTCGCGCTCTACAAGATCCCCAAAAAGTGGGGGAAAATGCATCCGGATGAGCTGGCTGACCTGCAAAAAGCCCAGGCCGATGCCGTGCATGCACTGAGTCAA
The DNA here is from genome assembly GCA_027018975.1 of Mariprofundaceae bacterium. GTDB lineage: Bacteria > Pseudomonadota > Zetaproteobacteria > Mariprofundales > Mariprofundaceae > Mariprofundus. The sequence goes on from JALUXN010000032.1 coordinate 4,238, forward strand.
TTTTTTTCAGGCGAACTCACCCCTGATCAAGCCCGCACTGCGATTGACCGTGCCATCGGCAAATTGGCACGCGGCCGCCGCGCGGTAGATCACGGCATTAAACAGGAGGAGTTAGAACTATGAGTAAGTTCACAAGACCCACATTAAAACAGCTGATGGAAGACTCAGATAAATTAAAGCTCGGCAATGATGATCTGGAGGCATTCTTCACCAGGCTTATCCATGCCCGGCCCGATCTGGCGCGGCGCGCTTACCGTGAAATCATCCTTAATGATGACGTTTGCCTGTTCGACAGGGATGAGCGGGCTCATTTGGCCGGGTGCATTGTGGATGCTCGGCGGGATCTGCTGCTGAACCCTCTATCTCAGAACGGGGTCGGATCAACCGACGAAAACGCAACATCATGAACCGACCATTTCATATTTGTCGGCTGAATCACGAAGGTGGTTTTATCCAACCTCTGAATGACATCCTTGATTTCAGGCGCCGCCTCTTTGCTCTGCCATGTAAAGCGAGCGCGAATCGTATCGGTGGCAAGCATAAGGTGAGGCAGATCGGCGGTATCAAAAGCAAGGTATACAGGGCACACCTGATCGCCTGCATTGAGCGCCTCCACCAGCTTCATGAACTGTTCCAACTCATCAATAAAGGTCATTTCTATCTGTTTATTCATTCGATTATCTCCTCTGTTTCAGGTTTGGGAATCGAAAGCATAGGAGATGGCCGGGGTTGCGTCATGCGCCCCGGCAACTTTAACCATAAGGAGGAACAACCATGAAGCCAAAAGCCGACAACACCCTCAGCGATGGACGCCAGGTCGGGATGCCAGAATTTGTCGAGACCTTATTAAGGGGCGGTGCATATCACATATCAGGCACAATCATTTTTAACGCCAACAACAACTCGATTGACTTTCAGGGTTGCACATTCACCCCTATCGACCCATCGAAGGTCGCGTCGGGAAACGTGATCGCCGAACTATGAAGATCAACAGCAAAAAACACAGCGCGCAGGTGGGGCGGATTTTCCAGATCATCGAGACGCTGGCCGGGCATGAGTTCGATCCGCTGGCCACCAGCGAGGTGGCCAGAGCTGTGGGCGTTGCCGCGCCGACGGCCACGCGCGATCTGCAGGCAGCGGCGCACTACGGCTGGGTGGAGCGCACGCCGGATGGCAAATGGCGGCTGCAGGCGCGCCGCATGACCAATATCGCCGTGGCTGTGCAGCACGGCATCCAGCGCGCCCGCAGCAAATTTGAGGATGACGCGAACAATTACACCAGGAGTGCATACTGATGATTGATATCGACCCGATTGAAGAGGCTGACAAGGCGCGCATTGGCAGTGAGGCGGAAGCCTCTGTTGCCGAAGCTGATCAGCAGCGACTGATTGCCAGGCGGCGGGAGAGCGAGCTCAAACATATCGCCGCGGATCTGCCCGAGGATGAGGCATCATTATGGATGTATGCCGAGCACTCTCTGGCGCAATCTGCTATCTCCATGATCGATGCCGGCCGCGCCCTGATCAAGCTGAAAGAGACGCTGCCGCATGGCGATTTTCAGGCCGGCATCAAGGAGCGCGGCATATCCCCGCGCACTGCCCGGAAGATCATGGCCAGCGCCCGCAGGTTTGCCGATCGCTCGGAGAAGTTCCTCAAGCTGGGGCGCTCCAAGCTGTATGCCTGTATGGATCTGGATGATGATGATCTGGATGCGCTGGAGGATGGCAAATCTATTCTGGATGTGGATCTGGACAAGATGGATCGGATGACCACTGCAGAGCTCAGAGCCGCCATCCAGAAGCGTGAAGCTGATCTGGCAATCAAAGATCAACTGCTGGAATCGAAAAACAAACAGATTGATGCGGTGGCCGAAGAGAATGAGCAGCTCAAAGGCACCATCACCACGCCGGAGGATGCGCCGCAGGTGCGCAATATCCGCACGCACGGCGATGAGGCGGAAGCCAAAATGATCCTGCTGCGCGGCATGGCGCATCAGCTCTCGGTGGAGGCTGCCGCCGCCAACCCGCATGAAGTGGCGGCGCTGACCGGCGTGCTGGATCGGATTCGCACCGAACTGGCGCTGGCCTATCGGCTGCTGGAGGAGGCCGATCCGGCCTATCAGGCGTGCGATGAGCTGGCCGGCAAGGAGGATTGGCAGCCGGATATGATCGATGGCGCGGCGAATTGAGATGGATATTCTGCGTGAAGCCGCCAACGCCATTGCCGCCTGCGGGCACAAAGAGAAGGGCAAAGTGGCCGCCCGCTATGCCGAGATGATCGGCAAAAGCGTGCCGACGCTCTACCGCACCTTGAAGCGCGAGGGATTATATGTTTCGCAGCGCAAGCGGCGGGCTGATGCCGGGGCGGTGCGGGTAGATGTATCGGAAGAGCAGATGCTCAAAACAATGGCCATGCGGATGACAAGCAAGCGCAACACCGGCGCTGTGGAGATGCCTGCCGAGGTGGCGATTGAGATCGCGGAAGAGGCCGGCGTGATCCCGAAAGGGGCGCTATCCGCCTCCACGCTAAACCGGCATCTGCGCCGCATGCAGGCCGATGAGCGCGCGCTGCTGGCCGCCACGCCACATATCAACATGCAGAGCCTGCATCCGAACCATGTGCATCAGGTCGATCCGTCGGTCTGCCTGCAGTGGGATATCGATGATAAAGGCGCCAATGAGCGCGATATGCTGCGCGAATACTACAAAAACAAGCCGCAAAACGTGGCGAAGATCACCGGCAAACGCACCAAAAAACTGCTGCGCTATGTGCTGACCGATCATTTCAGCGGCCATATCGAAGTGAAATATTATTTTATCGCCGGTGAATCGGCGGTGGCGCTGGTTGATTTTCTTGTCCACTGCTGGTTTCCGAAGCAGAGCGGCAACCCGTTTCAGGGCGCCAGCGATATCCTGCTGTGGGATGAAGGCTCGGCCAACACCAGTCATCCGGTGAAGAGCCTCTGCGATGCCGTGGGTGTGGAGATCCTCACCCATCTGCCCGGCAACCCGCGCGGCAAGGGGCAGGTGGAGTGCGCCAACCGCATTGTGCAGAGAAACTTTGAATCACGCATGCGCATCTCGCCGCCGAAGAGCCTGGATGAGCTGAATCGGCTGGCGGCGGCGTGGTGCCTGTACTACAACTCCGGCAAGGTGCATTCACGCACCCAGCACACGCGCGACAGTGTCTGGCAGACGATCAAACCGGAGCATCTGCGCACCTTTGCCGCCACGCCGGATGAGGTGCGCATGCTGGCGCAGCTCAAGCCGATGACCCGCAAGATCAGGGGCGACTACACCATCACCATCGCCTCGCGCGGCAATCAGCTGACCTACCGCCTGAGCGAAATCCCCGGCATGGCGCCCCGCAGCACAGTGCAGGTGCGCCGCAACGCCTTCACGCCGGATACCATCCAGGTGCGCATCTGCGATGACGATGCGTGGATCGAAGTTCAGCCGTTGCAATACGCCAGCGGCAAGGCGGGCGGCTTTGAGATCGGCGCGCCGATCATCGGCGAGAGCCATGCATCACTGCCCGATACGCTGGCTATGCAGCGCGAACGCGCCATGACGCTAGACGCATACAACGTGGATACGGATCGCGAGGCGACCAACGCCCGCAAGCGGCGTGAGAAACCCTTTGCCGGCATCGATGCGATGGCGCCGATCACCAACTATGAAGCACCAACTTATATGCCGCGCACCAGCACCGAGCTCGATATCCCGACAACCGCTGCGCCTGAAATCAAGCCGATGAGCCTGTTCAAAGCGATGCAGATCATCGCCAACCGGCATGGCCGGCTGAGCGCGGATCAGCATGCCGATCTGGCCAGGGCATATCCGGACGGCATGACGCAGGATCAGATCGATGACTGGATTACAGCGCAATCCGAGCCATCACAGAAACCAGCCCTCAGGGCGGTATCATAACAAAATAACAAAGGAGAACGGAGGCATGACATGGCACACCCACAACGCAATGACCCACCGCATATTGGCAGGCCACGCAGCAGCATCATTATCGGCGGGGATGATTCGATGACGCTCGATTTCACCAAGCGGCCGAAAACACCCATCAAACTGAAACGGATCATGCTTGATCTGGGGATATCCACCGGGGATGTGGCTGCAGCAGTCACCAAGAGCGACGGCAGCCATGTCAGCCGTCCGCTGATCAGCCTGACGCTCAATCACGGCCGCATCCCCGGCACGATCCCGGATTATCAGCAGCAGATCGAAAACTATCTGATGTCTCGCGGCATACCCGATGAGGTGATTGATTCCATCTGGGATCTGGAGCCGGGCGGCTCAAATGTTATCCCGCTCGGCGCACAGCCGGACAGAACAAAAAAACCAGACCATTTTTCAGAAACACTCAAGGAGGCTGAGATGCTCACACCCACAACCATGAAACATTTTCACCTGTTCCGGAATCCGTTTTTGGATGACGTGCAGCAAAGCTCGGACGTGTTCATGTCCGAAAGCCACGCCTACGCCCACGCGGCGATGATGGACGCGGCCAAAAACGGCGGCTTCGTCGCCATCTGCGGCGAATGCGGCGCAGGCAAATCGATTATGCGGCGCAAGCTGATCGCTGAGCTCAACGAGATCGGCGATGTGCGTGTGATCGAGCCGCAGACGATCGACAAAAACGAGCTGACCGCAAGCCATATTCTGGATGCCATCATCTGCGATCTGGACCCAGATGCTAAGCCAAGGCGAACCAAAGAGGCCAAAGCGCGGCAGGTGCGTAACGCACTGTTGGCCAGTTCGCGCGGCGGCATGCGCCATGTGCTGATTATCGAGGAGGCGCACGATCTATCCGTGCCGATGATGAAGCAGCTGAAAAGGCTGTGGGAGATTGAAGATGGCTATCGCAAGGTGCTCGGCATCATTCTGGTCGGGCAGCCTGAGCTGCAGGTACGGCTGAACCGGCAGACCCATCCGGAGATGCGCGAAGTGATCCTGCGCTGCCTGATCGGCACACTGGAATCGCTGCATCGCAACGATTGTGAACAGTACATCTGCCTTAAATTTGCGCGTATCAATAAACCTGTAGATGAGGTGCTGGCTGATGATGTGGTGGATGCTGTGATGGCACGGCTGACCACGCGCGGCGGCTATCCGACCGTGTATCCGCTCTACATCAACAATCTGATCGCCAAGGCGATGAATGTCGCCGCCCAGATCGGCGCGCCACTGGTGACCGGCGAGATTATTCGGGAGGTGTGAGGTGGAGATCGAACAGCTTAGAAGTATGACCGACACGCAGCTGGATCTGTTGGCGGATCGCTATCTCAAGCAGCGGATGGAAGCGCGCGGCATCAGCTTTGAAACCTATCTGAGTAATCCGCGCCGATTCGATGGGCGCGATGCAATGGGACAGTCAAGCGGCGGCATCTGTGCATGGTGCGAACGCTGGTGGAGTCGCCGGGCAGGCGGCCTGAATGAGCAGGATATCTGCCCGGAATGCGCACGGCGGATGGCACGCCTGGGCGGGTATCATGGGCGATGATACGGCTATTTTTGCACTGTTGCTGATGGCGGTGCTACTGATTTTTAACATTATCGTCTGGATTGCAGACGATATGAGCGCCACGCGCAAGGAGTATGACGAGCTGGAGCGGTGGCTCAACAATGAAACAAAAGGAGATGATCATGGCAAGACGCACCACACAACGCATTAAAACCAACGCAGTCGGCCCGGTGCCGCAAAACAGGGAGCAGGCGCGCGAATATATCCTGCGCATCGAAGCGACGATGAACGATCAGATTCAGAAGATCAAAGATAAGTATCAGGCCCTGGCCGCACCGCATGCCGAGCAGATCACCGAGCTCTCCAAAGGCGTGCAGACATGGTGCGAGGCGCACCGCGACGAGCTCACCAACGGCGGCCGGCGCAAATCGGCGGATCTGGGCGCCGGTGAAGTGCAGTGGCGCACTCGTCCGCCGAAGGTATCGCTGCGCAATATCCCGGGCGTCATCGAGGGGCTGAAATCGCTGGGGCTGAAGCAGTTTCTGCGTACCAAGGAGGAGGTGAACAAGGAGGCGATTCTCGCCGATCCGGAAGCGGCTCAAAACGTGAAAGGCATCACCATCACCCAGGGCGAAGATTTCGTGATCAAGCCGCATGAGAGCGAGCTTGAGGAGATAGCGTGATGAAGTTGTCCACTGAGCACACTGAGATAAAAAGGCATCTGAGTGCTTTGCGCTTTGCAGCGAAAGAATTACTGGCCACCATTGATCTGCATACCGACTGCATGACTAATGATATTGATCGGTCATCTCTGGATGATTATATCGAAGCCTTGGAACAAGCCCTGGAACAATCGTCATGAAGATCACCTGCCCATCCTGCGGCGCTGGCGGATCGATTGGCCTGTTTATCGCCGATGCCGATGCGCGCAAGGCGGTACTGGCTGCCGCCAAACTACCCAGCGATTGCGGCACATGGGTGCTCAAATATATCGCCCTGTTCGCGCCTCAGGAGCGATTCCTCACCACGTCGCGCGCCGCAAAACTGATCACAGAGTGCTGTGATATGATTATCGATGGCGTGGATTTCGATCGCGACCGCATCAAAGCGCCATCGTATGTCTGGAGCCGGGCGATGATGCAGATGCTGGAGCAGCAGGAGCTGCGCCGGCCGATCAAAAATCACCACTATCTGTTGCGTATCGTACAATCTATTTTGAATAAGCGCTGTGATCCTGAGCCGGCTGTGCGCGGTAGAAATAGTGGCGGGAGTGTCACCATACGCTCGGCGGCGATGCAGCCGATATCTGAAGCATTGCCGGACAATGCTGCCGAGCAGGCACTACCGGAAGTGCCAATAGATGAAGAAGATAAATGGCACACGCTCGCACGGGAGGCCCTGATTAAGGAAGGGTTCAACCCGAAGTTTGTTCCGCTACCGATAGTTGCTGTAAAAGCCAAAGAAATGTATGCGGATGCACAATCATAACCGCAAACGAATGGCATCACCCACAATGATGATCGTTCGGAGGCAAGGCATGAAAAATGAGATTAACAGGCACAGCGTGTTGGCAGCGCTCTCCAATCATATCGGTGTCTGCAAAGGCATCAGTGCTGTGGACTTGGTGGTGGAGATTACATGGCGGTCGCCAAGGCCGGCGCAGTGCAGAAAACTGCGCCAAGTGATTGAAGCGCTGCGCCGCGAAGGTCAGCATATTTGTGGGCATCCATCATCCGGATACTTTATTGCGTCAAATGAAGATGAACTCAATGAGACATGCCGATTCCTGCTGGATCGCGCCATGACCACGCTCACCCAGGTCTCCAAAATGAAGAAAGCCAGCCTGCCCGATCTGCATGGTCAGTTGGGGCTGAAGATATGAGTGTGACCGTGCGGAAAGTGAAGTGGGCAGCCGCATATTTGCGACCGACTGAAATGCCATCGGTGACATGTCCGCGCGTGAAAGATTGGCTCAGCGGAGAGGTGGGCGAGGCGGTGATGGGGATTATGTATTGCAACGCCTGCGCATACGCTCGGGAAATGTATATCAATTACGCGGATCAAAATGGCGAGGTGCACTGTGCCGCAGGGTAAGAGTAGCCACGATTATCGGCGCGCCGAGTTGGGCAAGATTCATATCGCAAAAAAAGAGCTGGGGCTGGATGATGACACCTACAGGGATATCCTCTGGGCGGTCTGCCGCGTCCGCTCTGCCGCCGATCTGGATAGCCAGGGGCGATTTAAGCTGCTGGCGCACTTCAACTACCTTGGATGGAAACCGGCGCGCAGCAAACGGCCAAAGATGGACGCGCAATCACGCAAAATATGGTCGCTCTGGTACCAGTTGAAAGATGCCGGCCTGCTGGCCAATGCATCGGCAAAATCACTGCGCACCGAAGTAAAAAAGCTGACTGGGCGCGATGACCTGCGCTTCTGCGATTCCGAGCAGAAAAATATGATGATTGAATGCCTGAAAAAATGGCTTGCTAGAGAATCATGACCGCGCTGACAAACGATCAGATCAAAGAAATATCAGAGTGCTGTAACCCCGAAGACCTGCCTGGTGACCTAGTGGATGTGGCGGAGGTTGTTGGCGTATTCAAGGCTCTTTTATTGGGGTACCACTTGGGGTGCGGAAGAATCTACATTAAGCCTTGGAATGATGACCCGAAACGATGGTCAAAAGACGTTGCACTCATGGTGGAATTATTGGGTGAAAATGATGCAAAGGCGATCGTCGATAACTTCAGCCCATTTGATACGGGGGCGCATGTGGATATCCCCAGATGTGAAAAGTTTTGGCGACAATGGCGAAACAAAGTAATTTGCCTGTCAACAGGAATGCGACAGATCGACCTTGCTCGCAAACACCGCCTCACAGATCGACAAATCAGAACCATCCAGAAACAGGCTCGATCAAACCCAAATCAACAGGAGCTGTTTTGATTGTAATCGCCTGAAAACACCCCATTACAATTCATTGCACTATTTGTAATCAAATTTCAAAACACCCTTACAAAAGACCTTAATCACTCAATATCGATCTAACCTGAGATCAATTTATATCACCTCAGCCCATATACTTATATCACCTCTGATCACCTCCCCATCACAACGCAAACCACCGACAAGACAATAGAGGCCACGAGCAGCTCAGAACCAATTAAAAGCCACGGTGAACTCATCCTGCTGGCTGATGACGAGGCAGTGGTGCGCGAAACAACAGCCACCATCCTTATCGATATGGGCTATCGGGTGCTACTGGCTGCAGATGGACAACAGACGCTCGATCTATTCAGCTCACACAGTGATGAGATCGACCTAGCCATTCTGGATGTCGTCATGCCCCGTGGCTGTGGCACAGAATTAGCCGAAAAAATTCATGCCCGCAATCCAGATTTACCGGTCATCTTCATGACCGGCCACGACAAACAGCTATTTATCGAAACACACGAAGAGATAGACAAAGCCAATATATACGCCAAGCCACTCAATTTCGACGCACTCAACCGCCGTATTCGTCAAGTACTGGAACATTAATCCTTACAGCAATTATTCAGCTTCATGCTGGAACTGTTCAGATCGCCCATGGATTGTTCGATAGCAAGGCGAACACGCGCAATGTGCTGTTGCACATGAGCATGTTCAACGCCGCTAGCGGGCAAACCGTGGGATGAGCTGAACAGTTACCCCTTACACTCAGACGTTTCGGCAAATCATCGATTCCGATATGGTTCATGCTGCAAAGCAGACAGGATGGAGGGTGAGATGACAGCATTGGCATCGATTCAACAGATCAAAACAGCCATGCAGCAGCAGGTGCTGGGGCAGGAGCGGGTGGTGGATGCGCTGCTCACCTGCCTGCTGGCCAACGGCAATCTGCTGCTGGAGGGGTTACCCGGCACAGCCAAGACGCGCTCGATCAAGACGCTGGCACGGCTGCTGGAAGCTGATCTCGGCCGCATTCAGTTCACCGCCGACCTGCTCCCCTCCGATGTCACCGGCACGGAGATTTTTCAGGAGGTCGATGGCGAGCAGCGGCTCACCTTCCAGCCCGGGCCGGTGTTCAATTCGCTGGTGCTGGCCGATGAGATCAATCGCGCCCCGGCCAAGGTGCAGGGCGCGCTGCTGGAGGCGATGGAGGAGCGGCAGATCACCGTTGCCGGCACCACCCACCGCCTGCCCGAGCTGTTCATGGTGCTGGCGACACAGAATCCGATCGAGCAGGAGGGCACCTATCCGCTACCGGAGGCGCAGATGGATCGCTTCCTGATGAAGATCGACATGGGCTATCCGGCCGATGAAACCGAAATCGCCATCATGCGGCTGGTGCGCGGCGAGGAGCAGGCCGCTGACCAGACGCTGCCGAGCATCCCGCAGTCGGCGGTGTTTGATGCGCGCGCGCAGGTGCACGCCATCCACATGGCCGAGTCGGTGGAGCGCTATATTGTCGATCTGATCATGGCCACGCGCGAGCCGACCCGCTACGGCGGTAATCTGGCGGACTGGATCGATGTCGGCAGCAGTCCGCGCGGCACCATCGCGCTGGATCGCTGCAGCCGCGCCCACGCTTGGCTGGGCGGCCGCGATTTTGTCGATCCCGACGATGTGCGCGCGGTGCTGCCCAACGTGCTGCGCCATCGACTGATCCTCAGCTACAAGGCGGTCGCCGACGGTGTCAGCGCCGATCAGGTGATCGACGCAATCATCCGGCAGGTGGCGGTGCGCTGACGGAGCGCGTTGTGGATGACACACGCATCTACGCCGAGCTGAAGCCGCTGATTGCACTGCAACAGCAGGCGGCTGGTTTTACCTTTCTGCCGCGCCAACCGGTGCACAGCGTCCTCTCCGGCCGCCACGGCTCGCGGCTGCGCGGGCGCGGGCTGAACTTCGAGGAGCTGCGCCACTATCGCTACGGCGACGACATCCGCACCATGGATTGGAAGGTGAGCAACCGCACCGGCAAACCGCATGTGCGCGTCTTCAGCGAGGAGAAGGAGCGGCCGGTGCTGCTGCTGGTCGATCAGCGGCTCAATATGTTCTTCGGCAGCGTCCACAAGATGAAGTCGGTGGTCGCCGCCGAGCTAGCCGCCATTGCCGCTTGGCGGGTGCTGGCCAGCGGCGACCGTGTTGGCGGGCTCATCTTCAACGATACAACCATCGAGGAGGTGGCGCCGCAGCGCAGTCGCAACACGGTGCTGCAGCTGCTGCACCGCGTCATCCGCCAAAACCACCAGCTGCGCGCCGATGCCGACACGCCGCCGAATGCAGCACAGCTCAACCACGCCCTCGCCGCCGCCGAACGGCTCTGCGGCCACGACTATCTGATTGTGCTGATCAGCGACATGAGCGGCTGGGATGCCGAGTCGCTCAAGCGGGTCAAGCGGCTGGCGCGCCACAACGATCTCCTCGCTGGACTCGTCTTCGATCCGCTCGAGCAGGAGTTGCCGGCGGATACGCGGCTGCTGCTCAGTGATGGGCAGCTGCAGATGGAGGTCGATACCCGCGCCGATCAGCTCGCCGCGCAGTTCCGCGCCGATTTTGACTCCGGCGTAAGCGGCCTGCAGCAGGAGCTGGGCAAACACCATATTCCGGTGCTGCCGATCGACACCGTGGCACCGGTGGCGGTACAGCTGCGCCAGATCCTCGGCGCCAAACTAGCGCAGCAGCACCGCGCAGGATGAACGTGATCTGATGCGCCCGGAACTGACCGACACCTTCGGCAACTATGCCCTGCACGGCATCGACGAAATCATCCTGCCGCCACCGGTATCGTGGTGGCCGCTGAGCGCGCCGGGCTGGCAGTTCCTCGCCGCCCTGCTGCTCTGCGCGGCGGCGTTTTACACTGTGCGCGCCATCCGCCGCTATCGCCGCAACCGCTATCGTCGCGAGATCCTGCAAGCGATCGAAACGCGCCGCCAACAGGGGCAACAGGCAGTGCTGCACTATCTGCCCGAGGCGTTGAAGCTAGCCGCGCTGGCCGCCTTTTCGCGCCATGCGGTGGCGCAGTTGAGCGGCGAAGCGTGGCTCGACTTTTTGGAGCAGCACTGCGCCGCGCTCACCTTCAATGATGCCATCGGGCGTCTGCTCTGTGTGATCGACTATCAGCCGCCGGCGGCGTGGCAGTTCAGCGATGCCGAGGCGGAGGCGTTGATTGCGCGCTGCTGCCGCTGGATTCGCGAGCATGAGGCGGCCGATGTTTGAGCTGGCGCACCCTTGGATGCTGGCGCTGCTGCCGTTGCCGCTGCTGATCCACCGCTTCGCGCCCGCCTACCGCCAGCGGCAGGATGCGATCCGCGTCCCCTTTTTTCGCCGCCTGATCGCGCTCACCGGCCAGCAGCCCGGCAGCGGCGCCATCATCCATGAGCGGCTGCTGTTTCAGAAAATCTGGCTGCCGCTGAGCTGGCTGCTGCTGGTTGTCGCGCTGGCCGATCCGCTCTGGTTGGGCGCACCGATTGAGCAGACGAAGTCGGCGCGTGATCTGATGGTCGCCGTCGATCTCTCCGGCTCCATGGCGGCGCGCGATTTCAGGCTCCCAAATCATCAACCGTTGGATCGGCTGGGGGCGGTAAAACAGGTGCTGCGTCAATTCGCCGAGCGGCGCGCCCACGATCGGCTCGGGCTGATTGTCTTCGGCGATGCGCCCTACCTGCAGGTGCCGTTCACCGAAGATCACCGCCTCTGGCGCACGCTGCTCGATGAGACGGCGATCGGCATGGCGGGGCAGAGCACCGTGTTCGGCGACGCCATCGGGCTGGCGATCCGCCAGTTTGAGCAGAGCAAAACCAAGCACCGTGTGCTGATCATGCTCACCGACGGCAACGACACCGGCAGCACCATGCCGCCGATTGAAGCAGCCAAGATCGCGGCAGCGCGCGGTGTGAAAATCTACATCATCGCCGTCGGTGACCCCGCCACGGTCGGTGAGGAGGCGCTCGATCTGGAGACCATGCAGCGCGTCGCCAGCATCACCCACGGCGGCCTCTATCAGGCACTCAATCGCGATGACCTCGTGCGCGCAGCAGCCACCATCGAGCAGCTCGAACCGGTCACCTTTGAGCGCCTCGCCTTTCAACCCAAGCGGCGCCTGTTCCACTATCCGCTGGCCATCATCCTCTGCGGCTACCTGCTCTTCTTCCTGCGCATGGCGCTGCGCCTGCGCACGGAGCAACGCGCATGAGTGCTTTTCTCGAGCAATTCCTAGCGCATTTCCACTTTCTCCGCCCGTGGTGGTGGCTGGCCGCGCTGCCGCTCTACTGGAGCCTGTGGCAGTTGCACCGCGCCGGGCAGCCGCAGCGCAAATGGCAACAGCTGATCGCGCCGCATCTGCTCGATGCCATCCTCCTGCAGCACCATGATCGCCGCCGCATCTCCCCGCTGACGCTCGCCGCCCTGCTGCTGCTCCTCACCCTCACCGCACTGGCCGGCCCGAGCTGGCAGCGGCAGGCCTCGCCACTGGCCGAGCAGGCGGCGACCATCGTCATCATGCTCGACGCCTCCGAATCAATGGCGCAGCAGGATCTGCAACCCACACGTCTGGCGCGCGCCAAGCAGAAGATCCGCGACCTGTTGCAACTGCAGCGCGGCAGTCGCATCGGGCTGATTGTCTATGCCGGCTCGGCACACAGCGTGATTCCGCCGACCAGTGATCCGCAGGTGATCACCAGCTATCTGGAGGCGATCTCCACCACCATCATGCCGGTGGCGGGTAAAGCGCCGGAGCTGGGGCTGCCACTGGCACAGCAGATGCTGGGCGAGCACGTCGGCAATATCCTCATGCTCGGCGATGGCATCGGGCCGAACAGCATCGCCGCCTTCAGCCGCTTCTTTGCCGAACAGCCACACCAGCTATTGCTGCTCGGCGTCGGCACTACGCAGGCGGTGGGGCTACCGCTGGAGGAGACGCAGCTGCGCAAACTCGCTGCGGTGAGCCACGGCGTCTATCAGCCGCTCACCATCGACCGCAAGGATGTCAAAGCGTTGCAGCGCCGTATCATCACCCAAGCAGAGAATAACAACGACCGCACCCGCCCATGGATCGACGCCGGCTACCTGCTGCTCTACCCGATCGCGCTGTTGCTGCTCTTCTGGTTCCGCCGTGGCTGGTCGCTGAACTGGCAGCTGGCGCTGCTCTGCGCACTCTTGCTGAGTCAACCGCTGCCAGTGATGGCGGCAGAGCAAACGGAGCGTGAACCGGCAACCTCGTGGCAACAGCAGTGGATGCAGCTCTGGCTCACCCCCGACCAGCTCGGCCGCTACTATCTGAAGCGCGGCGAATATCTGCGCGCCGCCCGCAGTTTCGACAATATCTACTGGCGCGCCGTCGCCTACTACCGCGCCGAACATTTCCAAGCGGCCGCCGAACTCTTCGCGCGCATCCCGACAGTGGCCGGCTACTTCAATCTCGGCAACGCCTACGCCCACGCGCGCCGCTATCTGCGCGCCGTGCAGGCCTACAACCAAGCGCTCAAATTGCAGCCCGATCACGCCGGCGCACTGAAAAACCGTAAGCGGGTGCAGCAGATCATCGATGAGACCCAGCAACTGAGCGACAGCCAGCTGGCCGAGGATGAGGAGGCGTCGCAGGAGCTGGGCGATGCGCCGAAAACCTCCGAAGGCTCCGAGCGCAAACAGTATGCGAAGCGGCAGCGCCAACAGCTCACCGCCGAAGAGGCGCTCAACAATGCGGCGATCAACGCACTCTGGATGCGACAGGTGCAGAAAGATCCAGCGCGTTTCCTGCGCGCGAAATTCCACATGCAATTGCAGGGGACGCAGCCATGAAGCGCATCCTTCAGCTCATGTTCGCCGCGTTGGCGCTGCTGCTAACCTGCTCGGCATCGGCCACGCCGAACACGCCCACGCTGAGCGACCTGCAGCGCGAAGGACGGCTGCAGCTGAAGGCGTGGATTGAGCCGCAGCATGCCGTGGCACGTCAGCAGCTCAATCTGCAGATCGAGATCGCCACCGACCGCTGGTTTGCGCGCGGAACGGAGATCGGCCACATCGAGGTGAATGATGCCATCGTCATGCGCCGCGAGAGTTTTGCTGTCAACGCCACCCGCCGCATCGATGGCGAGACATGGAGCGTGCAGCGCTGGCAGATCGCCATCTATCCGCAGCACGCCGGCCGCTATCAGATTCCGGCCATCACGGTGAAGCTATCGATTGCCGGCGAACCGGGCGGCAGCGCCATCGAAGGCCAGCTGCAGACGACGCCGTTTACTATTGACGTCGCCCAACCGCCCGGCATGGCGGCGGATGCAGCCTGGCCTGCGACACCGCAAATGACGGTGGAAGAGCAGTTCGACAAACCGCTGGATCAACTGAAACCGGGCGATGCCGTCATCCGCACCATCCGCATCACCGCCGCCGATCTGCCGGCGATGATGCTGCCAGCCCTGCACGCAGCCGCGCCCGATGGCCTCGCAGCCTATCCGAAAACGCCCCAACTCACCGACCGCAGCCATCGCGGCGACTACCGCGCCGAACGGCTGGAGCAGATCACCTACGTCGCCGTAAATGGTGGCGACTTCACCCTGCCGGCGCGCCAATACCACTGGTGGAACATCAACACGCGGCAACTGGAAACCATCGAGCTGCCCGCTCACACCATCCATGTCACCGGCAGCGCCCCGCCTCGCTGGCAGACCAAGACGCTCATCATCGGCGCGCTGCTCCTGCCGCTCATCGCTGCCGCATGGCGCTACGTCGCCCGCCGCCGCACCGCACAACCCGCACAGATGAGCGAAAAAGTGATCCTGCGCGCGTTCCAGCGCGCCTGTGCATCGGGCGCAACCGATCAGGCCATCCACCACTTCTACCGCTGGCTCGACCACTACAGCGATCCGCCCAGCCGCGAAGCACGCGCCTACCTCGCCCGTTTCCCGCAGCCCACCCTGCACGACAGCTTTGCAGCGATCCTAGCACAGCACTACGCCAAACAGCCCACCGCCAGCTACGATCTCCATCAGTTTTACACCATCTGGAGAGAGGCTCTGCAGCAGCATACGCGGCAGACAACCCATCCACCGCGCACGTTGAATCCGAGACTCAATAACGAATTGTGATCTGCTCCACTGCGGCGCGTGCCTTCTGGCGTGCCGCTTCGATGCTGTCGCCACGGGCAAGCGCCACTGCCATGCGCCGCTTGCCGTGCACAGCCGGCTTGCCGAAGATGCGCAGCTGCGTATCGGGCTCGGCGAGCGCCTGCTGCAGCTGACCGAAGGCGAGCTGATCGGAGTCCCCCTCCACCACCAGCGGACAGGAAGCGGCCGCGCCATGTTGCACGATATTGGGAATCGGCAGGCCGAGGATGGCGCGCGCATGCAGGGCAAACTCGGAGAGATCCTGCGCCATCATCGTCACCAGCCCCGTGTCGTGCGGGCGCGGCGACACCTCGCTGAATATCGCCCGATCGCCCTGAATAAAGAGCTCCACGCCGAACAGCCCGTAGCCGCCCAGCGCATCGGTGACCGATTGGGCGATATGGTGCGCCGCCGCCAACGCCTCGGCCGACATTGCCTGCGGCTGCCACGATTCGCGGTAGTCACCATCGATCTGCAGATGGCCGATCGGTTGACAGAAAGCGGTGCCATCGCGATGACGCACTGTCAGCAGCGTGATCTCGTAATCAAAATCGACAAACCCCTCGACAATCACCTTGCCCCGGCCGGCACGCCCGCCCTGCTGGGCGTAGCGCCACGCCGCCGCCAGTTCATTGTCACTGCGAATCACTGACTGCCCCTTGCCCGATGAGCTCATGATCGGCTTGACCACACAGGGCAGACCGATCTCCGCCACTGCGGCGCGAAACGCCGCCTCATCGGCGGCAAAGCGGTAGGGCGAGGTCGGCAGTCCCAGCGTCTCAGCAGCCAGCCGGCGGATGCCCTCGCGGTTCATGGTCAGCTGTGTCGCACGCGCAGTCGGGATGACGCAAAAACCCTCCGCCTCCAGCTCCGCCAGCGTGTCGGTGGCGATCGCCTCCACCTCCGGCACAATCAGATGCGGCTGCTCGGCCTCAATCAGCGCCCGCAGCGCCGCACCATCGAGCATATTGATCACATGCGCCCGATGCGCCACCTGCATCGCCGGCGCATCGCCATAGTGATCCACCGCCACCACTTCGACACCGAAACGCTGCAGCTCAATGGCCACCTCTTTGCCCAGTTCGCCGGCGCCAAGCAGCATCACCCGCTTGGCGCGCGCCGTCAGCGGCGTGCCGATCTCCACGCCGTTTTCGTCGCAATTCTCATCTCTACACATCGTGATCTCTCCGTTTATATCGACAGTGTCACCGGCCAGCCCAGCTGCCGAATACGATCCGCAAATCCTTCCATCCACGCCTGCGGCAGCGGCGCGATATGCACCGCCTCCGGCTGTTGCGATGGGCGCGCCAAGCCGTACAGCAACACCCCGCGCAGCGCGATCCCGTCACGCCGCAAAGCGTGCAGGAAATCGAGATAGGCATCCAGCTCAGCATCGGCCGGCGGCTCACCATCCCAGGCGACCATGCAGGTCTGAATCCAGGTCGGACAGCAGGCCACCGACGCCTCCACCCGCGCACGCAGAAAATGGGCATCGAGCGACACACCATTGATCCGCCGCACCGCCGCCGCATCGACGGCATCGACCTTCAGCCACACCTCACCGTCGTGTGCCGCCATCTGCGTCAAACCACGCTGCACCGCCGGCCGCTGCAGGTAGGAGCCGTTGGTGATCAAGCGCAGCGGGCGCTGCAGTTCTGCCGCCTGCATCACGGCGCAGACCAGCTCGATCACCTGGTCGAAATCGCGGCAGCTGGTCGGCTCGCCATTGCCGGAGAGCGCCAGATCCGAGATGCGCCGGCTCGCTTCCGGCACCCGCTCGACCATAAAATCGCCATGCAGCAGCCAATCCAGCAGCGTCGTCAACTCGCTGTGCAATAGATCCAGATCGATCTCCGGCGCCACGCCGCGCTGCAAATCGGGCACCTGACAGTAGGCGCAGTGCCAGTTGCAGGCGTTGTTGGGGTTGAGATTGATGCCGACCGATACACCGCCGGCTCGACGGGAGATCACCGGATAGACATAGCGCATGCCGACCGCATCGCGGTCGTGGTTGGCGGTGGTCAATCGGTTGGCGGTAGTCGATCGATTCATCAAAGAGAACAATCAGACATGCAGATCCACAAACTGCCCCTTCGGTGCGGCAAAGAAGGTCTGCTCGCCCCGCTTGGAGTAGCCCTGCTCCTGCGCTGGCAGATTCGTGGGATCGATATTCGACTGATAGGTGCGCAGCAGCTGACGCCGGCCGCCAAGCTGACCACCGACATTGCTGCTGGACTCCACCTTCTCCGCCTCGATGATGGTCGCATCCTGCGGCGGCTGCACCGGAGGTGAAACCACAACGGCCGGCGGATATTGGCCGATCTGCATCATAAAGCCGAACTGAATCGCCATCACCCCACCCTAAAAAGCTCAGCCGGCGAAAGCAAATCGTCACCCTGCATTGTCGCACTTTGCACGCCTCCAAGCAGGCTGCTAATCTCTGTTGATCTGCAGCCATGCAGATGCCAGAACGGCAACATAAGGAGGCTACCCATGAAATACGTGATGACGCTACTCTGTTTGACAGGGCTCGTGATGATAGAAGCACCACTGGCTACAGCCGATGTGACTGCGGTGTATCAATTCAGCTCACCCGATGGCAACGGCACGCAGACCATTCAATACCGCGATGCACAACATGTGCGGCTACAGATTGCGCAGCAGGGCGACCACAACATGAGCCTGCTGCAGCTGGATCAACACATCTACATGATCACCGGCAAGACAGTGCAAGATCTCAACCAACTGCGGCAAATGTTGGCGATGATGGGTCGCGCACCGCAAGCCAAACGGCAGCCCAAAGCGCCGACCGATCTTCATGATAGCGGCAAAACTGAGCGCATCGCCGGTATCCTAGGGCATCTCTACACCTACACGGAGCATGGCCGCCAACATGAGGTGGTGCTGGCCGATGATCCGCGACTGCAGCAAGTCTATGCCGCGTTTACTGCCATCACCGATGCCACCTCCAGCCTGATGCCGATGGATCACGCCACCGACCCGCTGCCCGGCAATATCAAACAGATGGGACTGCTGCGCTACGATCAGACGATCCGCCTGCAGTCGATCACCACCGCAACCATTCCCAAACAGGCGTTTAT
>JALUXN010000033.1 GCA_027018975.1 Mariprofundaceae bacterium
TGTAATGAAGAGGGTCAATACGGTTGCCGACAGCGTGCCGAAGACCATAGACACACCCAAGCCGCCGAAGACCGGATCGCTCATCATGATCGACGTACCGGCAATCACCGCCAGCGCCGTCAAGATAATCGGCCGCACACGCACCGCACCGGCCTGCAACACTGCCGTCTTCAGATCATGCCCCTGCTTGCGGTAATCGATGATGAAGTCGATCAGCAGCGTCGAGTTGCGCACCACAATGCCGGCCAGTGCGATCATGCCGATCATCGAGGTAGCCGTGAATGACTGCCCCATGATCCAGTGACCGGGGAAGATGCCGATCAGCGTCACCGCCGTCGGCGCCATCACCAGAATCGGCAACACCATCTCACCATAGTAGGCGACCATCAGCAGATAGATCAGAATCAAGCCGACAATAAATGCCGCGCCGAGATCGCGGAAGACATCCAGCGTCAGCCGCATCTCGCCATCCCAGAGCAGGTGGTAGCCGAAGGTGTCCTCCGGCGCAGTCTTGCCGAAGCGCATGCCGCCGGTCTTCAGCCGCACGCCGGGGATCACCTCGGCGCCATCGAGTTTGCCGTCCATCTCCAGCAGCGGATAGACCTGCGACCCTGTCTTCGGCTCACCGCTCACGTAGGTCACCGGATGGCCATCCTTACTGAAGATCGGTTTCGCCACCGTCTGCTGCACCACGGTGGCAATGGCCGAGAGCGGCACCGATCCGTTGCGCCCCTGTACATAGATGCGATCGAGATCTTCCAGATGCGCCCGCCATTTGCGCGGCAGCTGCACATGCAGATTGACCGAGTGATGCTCGTTTTTCACATGCACCACGCCGAAATTATAGCCCTGCAGGAAATCGCGCAGCGTCGATTCGACCTCCGCCGTGGCCACGCCGAGCAGCGCCGCCTTCTGCTTATCGATCTGAACCGTGTACTGCAGCTGATCATCGCCCACCGAGTCATCGACATCGACCACGTCATAGGTCTGGGCGAAGAGCTTGTGCACCTGCTTGGCGATCTGCCGCTGTTTGTCGTAGTCCGGTCCGTAGATCTCCGCTAGCAGTGTCGCCCGCACCGGCGGCCCCGGCGGATCTTCCACCAGCTTCACAGAGGCTTTGGGGTGCGCCGCCAACAGTGGTGCAAGTTGCTTGCGCAGCTGCAACACAATCTCCGCCGACTGGATGTTGCGTTCATGCTTATCGAGCAGATTGACACGAATCTCACCCAGATTCGCACCCTTACGGAACAGCGCTGCCCCGCGCAGCATGCCATTGAAATCGATCGGACCGCCGCGACCGATAAAGGTCTCGTAATCTTTCACCATCGGATGACGCCGCAGCACATCGCCAATCTGGCGCGCCAGTGCATCGGTCTCCTCCAGCGTCGCACCTTCCGGCAGATCGATGGTGATATTAAACGTGTTCTGGTTGCCCTTGGGGAGCATTTTCAGCTCAACCGCCGCCGGTGTCAGCGGGCCATTGATGCCGGCTGGGCGGATAAACTGCCAGCCCGGCTCCCACATCGCCGCCATCAGCAGCAGCAACACGGTCACGCCGAAGATTCGTCGTTTCGCCTTGCTCTCGATCAACGGCGTGGCCAGCTTCAGGTAGGTGCGATGCAGCCAGTCCTGAGGCGCTTCATCCCGCTCCTCCAGCGTCGGCTCCACCATTTTGCACGGCAAAAAGCGGCGCGCAATCCATGGCGTAAAGGCGTAGGCGATCAACAGCGACGCCGCCATCGCCAGCGGCGCATTGAACGGAATCGGCCCCATGTACGGCCCCATCATGCCGGTCACAAAGGCCATCGGCAGGAAGGCGAGAATCACCGCGATCGTGGCAATAATCGTTGGTTTGCCGGTCTCGTTGGTCGCCCGCACAATCAGATTGGCTTTGTCGGCCAGCGAGCGCGCGCCCCGATGCAGATGGCGGTGGATGTTCTCAATCACCACAATCGCATCATCGACCAGCAGTCCGAGTGAGAGAATCAGCGCGAAGAGGGTGATGCGGTTGATGGTCTGATCAGCCAGAAACCCGACCGCCAGCACAATGAAGAGGATCACCGGAATGTTGAGCGTCACAATCGTCGCTTCGCGCCAGCCGAGGAAGAGCAGCAGGATGACAATCACCGTGCCGATGGCGATACCGAGGTGCTCGACCAGCAGATTCACCGCCGCGTTTGCCCGCTTGCCCGAATCGCGCGTGATATGCACCGCCACATCGTCGGGGATAAAGTCGCCCTCCAGCGTCTTCAACTTATCGAGAATGCGGCGGGTGACGACCACCGCATTGGTGCCGCGTTTCTTCGACAGCGCGATGGAGACCGCCGCCACCTCCGGCTCATGACTGCCATCATGCAGCGCACCGGATGCCGGCCCCAAGGCCATGCGATGCCACTGCTGCGGCTCGCTGGCACCATCGGTGATGGTGGCCACGTCGCGCAGATAGATCGGTCGCCCGTTCTGCTCTCCGACCACCAGCAAACCGACATCGGCCGCGCTCTTCAGGTAACCATCCAGCCAGACCCGCGCCACCTGCTGATCACCCACCAGTTCACCGACCGGGCCGCCATGATTGGAGGCCATCAGCACCCGATGCAGCTGATCCAGCGGGATGCCGTAGGCGGCCAGCTTGGCCGGATCGAGCTGAATGCGAATCTCATGATCCTCTCCGCCGACAATATCGGCCACCGACACCCCATCCAGCGGCGCCAGCTGGTCGCGCACCCGCTCGGCGATCCGCTTCAACGCCAGCCCATCTTTGTGCGATGAGGAGAGGGTGATCACCGACACCGGCACATCATCCACATCCATCGGCTTGACCAGCGGCTGTGATGCGCCGGCCGGCAGACGGTCGAGATTGTGCATGATTTTGTCGTAGAGCTTGACCAGGCTCGCCTCTTTATCCGCACCGACATTGAAGACGACAGTCACCACGCCCAGCGAATCCATCGCCGCACCATAGGTGTGATCCACCTCGGTCATCTCGCGCAGTACCCGCTCCAGCGGATGCACAATCAGATTCTGCACCTCCTGCGGACTGACGCCCTGCATGCGGACAATGACATTGGCCGCCGGCACATCGATCTGCGGATTCTCTTCACGCGGGGTCACGACCAACGCCAACGCCCCGATCAAAAAGATGAGAATCGTCACCATCGGCGTCAGATTGGAGCCCATGGCCACTTTGCCGAGCTTGCCGGCAATATTGAGTGAACCGTGATCGTGCATCGGCTTACTGATCCTGCAGCTTCATGCCGCTGCGCAGTTCAGGCTTACCTTGCCAAGCGATGCGCACGCCGTCATGCAGTCCGGCGAGCACCTCAAAACGCTCGCCCCGTCCATCACCTTTTCTCTCACCTAGACGCACCTGGCGATAGTGCACGATGCCGTTGCTATCCACGATGTAGGTGCCATGCAGATCGGCACGTGTCACCACCGCCGCCGCAGGGATCAGCAATACCTTGCGCTGACCGATGGTGAAGCCGACCTGGGCAAACATGCCGGAGTGGAGCGTGCCATCCTTTACAGCGACCTTGACCAGAAACTGATGCGAACCGGCATCGGCCGCATCCACCAGCTGCCGCACCCGTCCGGTGACATGACGATCTTGCGAGGTGATGTAGAGATCGACCGGATCGCCGACATGAATCTTGCCGATCGCCCGCTCGGAGACATAAGTGTTGACCAGCAGACTGGAGGGGTCTTCGACCGTGAGAATCGGTGCACCGGGTGCCGCCAGATCGCCCACGCTGCGCTGTTTGGCGACCACCACACCATTGACCGGCGAACGCACCTCGGCATAACCGAGCTGGTTGCGCGCCTGCGCCACCTTCGATTTCACTACTTTATAGCGCAGTCGCACACGATCGAGCTGCTGTTTGCTCGCTGCATGCGCCTTATAGAGCGCCTCATAGCGTTTCAGATCGGCGCGCGCATCGGCGAGATCAGCCTCCGCCTGCACCAGCCGCTGGCTGGCATTGACCGGATCCACACGCACCAGCAGCTGTCCCTGCTTCACATGGTCACCTTCGCGCACGGTCAACGTGCGGATATAGCCGGAGATACGCGAGCTGATCGAGACCTGATGATCCGCACTCACCGTGCCACTACTGATGTAGTGCACATCCACCAGCTCGGGATGCAGTACCATGCTCTGTGCCTGCACCGGCTTAGCGGTCGTGGCAATCGGTTCACCGCTCTCATTGCCGCCACAGCCATGCAATAAACTCATCACTAGCGCCAGCGCGCCGAATTTCAACATCTCTCTTATATTCATTGAATGACTCCTTCAGACAGTTGGCCGGCGGCCAGCAGTAGTGATGCTTCGCCAATCACCAGATCCGAGCGCGCCTGAATCAGCATCAAACGCAGACGATCCACCTG
>JALUXN010000034.1 GCA_027018975.1 Mariprofundaceae bacterium
CGACTGGGGGCTGCCGAAGCAGCTGCTTGTCCCCTTCGCCGAACAGAAGCCGCGCATGGAGCTTGGCAAACAGTACATCGTCCGCCTCTTTGTCGATGATGCGAACCGTATCGTCGCCTCCAGCCGACTGGATGACTTCCTCTATCGCGAAGCCGAGGGAGAGCTGGCCGTCGGCGATCCGGTCTCGATGCTGATCGCCAATCGCAGTGAACTGGGCTATCAGGTGATCATCGATCACACCTACTGGGGTTTGCTGCACCACCACGAAGTACCGACACCGCTGCGCCGGGGCGCAACGCTTGATGGATTTATCAAGCGCATCCGTGACGATGGCCGCATCGATCTCTGTCTGCACCGCCACACCGCCGACAAGATCAGTGCAACAGCACAACTGATCCTGCAACGGCTACAACAGCAGGGCGGCTTCATCGCCGTCACCGACAACAGTGCGCCGGAAATCATCCGGCAGCAGTTCGGCATCAGCAAAAAGATGTACAAACAGGCCGTCGGCAGTCTCTACAAAGCCAAGCGGATCACCCTCGACGCGGACGGCATCGCCCTCTGTGAGTCTGAAGAACGGCGCTAGGCGCCATTCAGCAGCGCCGACATATCCGCCACCAGCGCTTCGCCGACCTCCAGCATCAATGTCTCGCGCTCCGCTTCGACCATGATGCGCAGCTTCGGTTCGGTGCCGGACATGCGCACATTGACCCGCCCATCATCGCCGAGTGCCGCTTCAGCCTGAGCGACACGGCGCTGGATGCGTTCGTCGTGGTCGATATCGATCCGCTCGGCCAACATGATGTTCCATAGTTTCTGCGGAAAGAGCGGCATATCCGCCGCCATCTCGGCCAGCGGCTTCTCCTGATCACGCATGGCGCAGAGCAGTTGCAGCGCAGTCATCAGGCCGTCGCCGGTGGTGTTGCGATCGAGCAGGATCATGTGGCCGGACTGCTCGCCGCCGATATTGCAGCCGCGTTCGCGCATCATCTCCAGCACATAACGATCGCCCACGGCGGCGCGATGCAGCTTGAGATCGAGCGCATTCAAGTAGCGCTCCAGACCCATATTGCTCATCAGTGTGGTGACCACGCCGTCGCCCTGCAACTGCCCCTTGGCCTGCGCATGCTCGGCCAGAATCGCGATCACCCGATCACCATCGACCAGCTGGCCACGGTGATCACAGGCGATCAGGCGGTCGGCATCGCCATCGAGCGCCAAACCGATGTCGGCGGAACACTCCACCACGCGGTTGATCATCTGCTCCGGATAGGTCGAGCCGCAGGCGTGATTGATATTGTAGCCGTCCGGCGCATCGAACATGCTGATCACCTCGCAGCCGAGCTCGCTGAGGATGCGCGGCGCGACGTCGTAGGCCGCGCCATTGGCGCAATCGACCACCACCTTGATGCCATCGAGACGCAGGCCGCGCGGCAGCGAGGCTTTGAGGAACTCGATATAGCGGCCGCGCGCGTCATCGACACGCATCGCCTTGCCGATCTCCAGCGCCGGCGGCAGCGGCGGCAGATCATCGATGCACGCCTCGATCTCCATCTCGATCTCATCGGGCAGCTTGAAACCGTCGGCAGCGAAGAATTTGATGCCGTTATCGCCGGCCGGATTGTGCGAAGCGGAGAGCATCACGCCGGCATCGGCACGCAGGCTGCGGGTGAGGTAGGCAACCGCCGGTGTCGGGATCGGCCCGACCAGCAGCACGTTCATCCCCTGCGCGGTGAGGCCGGCGCAGAGTGCCGATTCGATCATGTAGCCGGAGAGACGGGTGTCTTTGCCGATCAACACATGCGGTTGATGGGCAAGGTGACGGGTGAGCACATGGCCGGCAGCGCGCCCCAGTGTCAGGGCAAAATCGGCGGTCATGACCGTCTCATTGACTGTGCCGCGCACGCCATCAGTTCCGAAGTATCGTCTCATGGTTGTGGCTCCTTCTGTTTGACTTCTTGCGCTTGCGGCTCCTGTTGTTGCAGCGTCTTTTGGGGTGCTGGCGTGGATGGTGTCGGAGCCGTTTTTGCTGGAACGGATTGATCTGCTGTTGGCGCGCTGGCAGGCGGTGCCGGGGTGGGTGTGACGGCGGCGGGGTGATGCTTGGCCGCCTGCACCTCCTCCGGCCGGATCGGTTCGGTGATGGCCGTCGGCGGCGGGGTGACGGCGCGACGCATCAGACGACCGGAGACAATGATTTTCACCTGCCCTTTGCTCAGGTGAATCGCCTTGCCGGAGGGGCTCTCGATGCCGCTCTCCACCTGAAAATGCCCCACCTTCAGATCGAGGCGAATCGGCGTGGTGTTGACCTCCTGCAGCGTATCCAGCCACACCTCGGGGCCGGTCAGCGCCACCTGTTTCGGGCGCACCAGCAGTTCGCTGGTCTGCCAATCCTCCGGCAATTCAAAGAAGGGGTGCACGGGGATGGAGCGGGTCACCAACCGATCGACCTGCAGCTCCAGTCGATCGGGCTGCACCTTGTCGATATGCAGGCCGACCGGCAGCGATACCGCGCCGATCTTCGGCGCACGCTCCACGACACCCGGCGTGGTCAGATCGGCGGCATTGATCGGCACCACCAGATCCTTCGGGTTCAGCTCTTTCAAGCGCGTCTGCAGACCGGTCACAGTGACCCGCACATAGCCGGGCAGATCGTTGACGATCACCATACTCTCCGGCAGATCGCGCACCTGTAACGGCACATCGAGGGTGATCGAGCCATCCCCCTTGCCATGCACCTGCAGCCAGAGCGCCACGGCGATCACCAGCGCCCAGAAGTGGAGGCTGTAGCGGCGGAACCATTCCAGCGGCGCACTCATGAGGCCGCCTCCTGCGCCCGCTCGGCATGGTCGCTGCTGAAGCTCACCGCCAATTTGCGCTTGAGTTCGCGGTAGAGGGCGGCGCGGTCGAGCACCTCGCCCAGATGGCCGTTATCGACCAGATGTACCTCGCCCGTCTC
The DNA here is from genome assembly GCA_027018975.1 of Mariprofundaceae bacterium. Taxonomy (GTDB): domain Bacteria; phylum Pseudomonadota; class Zetaproteobacteria; order Mariprofundales; family Mariprofundaceae; genus Mariprofundus. The sequence goes on from JALUXN010000034.1 coordinate 2,960, forward strand.
TTCGGAGACCACGATGACCAGCGCATCGGTCTCCTCGGTCAGGCCGACCGCCGCCCGGTGGCGAGTGCCATATTTGCCCGGCACGGCATTGGCCTGTGCCAGCGGCAGCAACACGCGCGCCGCGATCACCCGCCCGCCCCGCTCATCGCGGCCGACAATCACCGCGCCGTCATGCATCGGCGCTTCCGGGCAGAAGAGCGACTGCATCACATCAGGCTGCAGCGGCATATCCATCTCCACACCGGAGTCGTAGAGGTGGCGCAGGCCGGTATCGCGCTCAATCACAATCAGCCCGCCCCAGCCGCGGTGCACCAACGCAAAGGAGGACTCGACCAGCGCATTGAGTACATCTTCCTCAGCTGGACTGGTGGAGGAGAGCGGATTGACCGCCACATGCATTAGCGCACGGCGGATCTCCTGCTGGAAGAGGATCACCAGAATGACAATGAAGGCGGAGAAGAAGTGGCCGAACATCCACTCGACAGTGAACAGGCCGAAGACGCGCGCCAGCTGATAGGTGATCACCACCACCGCCAACCCGATCAGCGTCTGCGCAGCGCGCGTACCGCGAATCAAGCGCAGGAAGAAATAGACGACCACCGCCACGACAGCGATATCGATCGCATCGGTGAAACCAAACTGCAGATTATTCATGTAATAGGGCGAGCAAGGATGGGCGGTATGTTTCGAATTGGATTTCGTTCCTGCTCAACGCCTCCCCCCTTGTGTGACGACTCTTTTGCTACACCGCGCTGTTTACGACAATGCCGCTGCAACCTGCATCGCCCGCCGCTGTAGCGCCACGTCGTGCACGCGAAGCATATCAGCACCGTGCACAATACCAATAGCGCCGGCCACCGCCGTCTCGATCTCGCGATCCGCCACGGCAGCGCCGGTAAGCAGGCCGAGGAACGACTTGCGTGATACGCCAAGCAGCAGCGGCATGCCAAAACGCGCCTTCAGCGCGCCCAAACCCCGGATCAGCGCCAGATTATCCTCCAGCCGCTTGCCGAAACCGATGCCGGGATCAAGCAGGATGGCATCGGCTGCCACACCTGCCGCCAGACAGGCATCGACGCGGCGCGCCAGATAGTCACCGACCTCGGTGACCACATCCTGATAACTGGGGCGTTGCTGCATGGTTGCCGGCGCCCCCTGCATATGCATCAGACAGAGATCGACGCCGCACTCCGCCACCACCGACAAGCTGGCCGGATCGTGCGTCAAGGCGCTGACATCGTTGACCAGCGTTGCGCCGGCAGTGATCGCCTCGGCCATCACCCGCGCCTTCATGGTATCGATCGACACCGTGCAACCGACCGCCGCCAACGCAGCCACCACCGGCACCACCCGGCGCAGCTCCTCGGCCTCGCTGACCGGTGCTGCTCCCGGACGCGTCGATTCGCC
>JALUXN010000035.1 GCA_027018975.1 Mariprofundaceae bacterium
GCCTCGCTGGCCGGTGTCTCACTCGGTGGCGGCGGTTCCACCGAGCAGAATCTCGCCGTCCTGCAGTCGCGCCAGTTTTTGTGGAAGTTCATTCAAGATGAAAAACTGATGCCGATCCTCTTTGAAAAGAAGTGGGATGCAGCCAAGAAGCAGTGGAAAGATAGCGATCCGGAAAAACAGCCCTCACTTTGGGATGCCTATCGTGCTTTCAAAAACATCTTGAACGTCTCAACCGACAAAAAGACCAGTTTGGTCACCATCGCCATCGAATGGAAAGACCCTGAACAGGCCGCAACGTGGGCCAATCGTTTGGTGGTGCGTCTGAATGATTTTCTGCGCAAGCAGGCGATTGTCCGCAGCCAGGAGAACTTGAAATACCTCAATCAGGAGCTGGCACACACCGAGGTGGCGGATATGCGCAATGCGCTGTTTGAGCTCATTTCACAACAGCAGAAGAAAGCGATGCTCGCCAACACGCAGAAGGAGTACGCCTTCCGCATCATCGACCGCGCCGAAGCGCCCGATAAAAAGAGCAAGCCTAAACGTAGCCTGATTGTCATTCTCTCAGCCTTTGTGGCCGGTTTCCTCTCGGTGATCTATGTCTTTATCCAGGAAGGGATCAGACGCCGCAAAGAGGAGATGGAAAACGATCCATCACCCGAACAGGCGTGACCAACAGCTGAAACATCGCCCCACCTCGCACCCGCTCTGTTTACGCTAGGGCAACCGCATAAAAAAGCAGTCATTCCCGAGGATTACATCGGGAATCCACGCACTCATAGATCCCCGATAGAGGCACTCGGGGATGACTTGGTCGTTTTTCTAAGGAATGCGAACATGAAACACCCTACTGTTCATGCGCCCATAGGTGCAAACAGGTCGGCCAGCTCGTCCGGCGACCAGAGCGGTTTCGCCCCCGCCTGCTGGTGAATGGCATCGGCCAACGCTTTTTTGCGCGCCTGCAGTTCGAGGATCTTCTCCTCCACTGTCCCCTCGGTGATCAGTTTATAGACAAACACCGCCTTATCCTGACCGATGCGGTGCGCCCGGTCGGTCGCCTGCGCCTCCACGGCGGGATTCCACCACGGATCGTAGTGGATCACTGTGTCGGCAGCAGTCAAATTCAGACCGACACCGCCGGCTTTCAGACTGATCAGAAACAGCGGCACGCGCCCAGCCTGAAAATCATCCACTGGCGTGGCGCGATCACGGCTCTGGCCGGTCAGCTTCACATAGTCGATACCGCGCTCCGCCAGTGCCTCTTCGATCAGCTTCAGCATCGAGGTGAATTGCGAGAAGAGCAGAACCCGCCGCCCCTCCTCGATCATCTCCGGCAGCATCTCCATCAACATCTGCAACTTCGCCGATGCCGGCGGCTTCTCGATACCGCTGATCAGCCGCGGATCGCAGCAGACCTGCCGCATCTTGAGCAGCGCATCGAGTACCACAATCTGGCTCTGCGCCTGCCCCATCGTCGCCACAGCATCGCGCACCCGCTTCTGCATCGCCAGCCGCACACTCTCATAGAGCTCGCGCTGCGCCCCCTCGATCTCGATGCTGCGCACCATCTCCGTCTTCGGCGGCAGTTCAAGCGCCACATCCTCCTTGGCGCGGCGCAACATAAATGGCCGCAGCCGCACATTCAGCGCCGCCTGCCGCGCACTATCCCCCTTCAACTCGATCGGCTTGCGGAAGAGTTTGGAAAAGCTGCGCGCATCGCGCAGGTAGCCCGGCATGAGGAAGTCGAACTGCGCCCACAGCTCGCCGAGATGATTCTCCATCGGCGTGCCGGTCATGCAGAGCTTGTGCGTCGCCTGCAGCTGCCGCACCAGCTGCGACACCTTGGCGCGCGGATTCTTAATATATTGCGCCTCGTCGAGGATCAGCATATGCCACGCCTGCGCCGCCAGCACCTCATCATCCCGCGCCAGCAGCGGATAGGTGGTCAGCACCAGATCCGCCTCGGCCATCGCCGCAAAGTGGCGCGCCCGATCCGGCCCGTGCAGCACCAACACCTGCAGATCCGGCGTGAACTTCTCCGCCTCCTTGCGCCAGTTGTGCATCAGGCTGGTCGGCGCCACCACCAGCGCCGGCTGCTGCAGGCGCCCCGCCTCCTTTTCGCTGAGGATATGCGCCAACACCTGCACCGTCTTACCGAGCCCCATATCGTCGGCCAAAATACCGCCGAAGCCCATCTGGCGCAGGAACTGCATCCAACTCAAGCCGCGCTTCTGATAGTCGCGCAGCTCCGCCCGCAATCCGGCCGGCGGCGCTGCAACCGGAATCTCATCGAGATCGGCCAGCTGGCGCATCTGCTGCAGCCAGACACTGCTGCTGATCTGCACCGGCACCTCCGCCGCCGCCATCTCCTGCTCCAGCGCCAACATCTGCGGCGCCGAGAGCTCGTGTTTCTCCGCGGGGCCGGCGGCAAAGAGATCCATCATATAGTGCAGGATCGAGGCCACCATCGACCCCGGCGCCGGCAGCAGCCGCCCGTCAGCCAGCGGCAGTGGCAGCGTCTCACTGGCGCGCAACTCCTCCAACGCCTCAGCTTGCAGCATCTCCGGGCGACCGGCAATCCAGCGGGAGAGTGTATCGATCAAGTCAATCTCCTCGCCGCTCTGCAGCGTCACCATAAAGTACGCCTCAGCCATCAATCCGCCGGTCTGCTGCTCCCCGAGTGATAGTTCCCAAGCCGCAGCATGCTCCACCTTGAAGGCAAACGCCGCATCCGTCTCAATCTGAAAACCATCCTCGCGTAAGCTCGGCAACGCATACATCACCCACTCCGGCCAGTCCGTGGCATCCGCAAGCGAGTAGAGATGCGGCTCGACCTCCACCTCGAAATCGACAAAATGTGACAGCGGATCAAGATCCAGCGCATCCAGCCGTGCCGCCGCCTGCTGCTCAGCCGACAAATCGCGTGCATAATCGATCACCTTGCCATCGCGAATCACGCGAATCTCCTCGCCGTCATCAAAGTCAACGATCTTGCCATCATAGTCAAAAGAGAGTGCGACCACATGGTACTTTTTCAACTGGCGATAGCCCCACCCCTGCTCGACCTCCATGCTTTTCAGTGTCAAACGCGGCAGCGGCTCGACGCGCCGCACCTGATGCTGCAAACGCTTCGGCACCGGCACGCCATCCGGCAACTGCTCGGCCACCTCCTGCAGCAGCGCATCGTCGCCATCCAACTCAATCGCGGGAATATTGAGCAGAATCTCCGCCACATCTGCATCCTGCCCGCTGGCAATCGGCCCGGCCTTGCCACTGGCCGTATCGATATACCATGGCGGTGCCGTCGGCACGATCACCACGCCATCGTCACCCTCGCGTCCATCGAGCGCCAATGACAGATGCTGATCGCCACTCATGCAGAGCTGCCAGCGCCAACTGCCATCCATCCGCTCGCCCCGCTTGAGCGGCGGCGAATCCTTGCTCTGCCAATGACAGCGGCCACTGGCCACAATCCGCTTCATGATGCTCAAGCCATTGCGGCCGCTCAGTCGGTAGCCTCGCAGCGATGAAAACGAGCGATCCTTCGCCACCTCCTCGAGAATCCGGCGATCATCGGCGAGGATATACTGCGGTGGCGTATAGGTGAGGATATTCTCCGGATCATAGGGCTGCGCCTTACCATATTTACCCGAGGCCAACAGCCGCGCCGATTCGAAGCGCAACCGCACATCTTTGTCGCCATCGCGCTCCAAGATATAGAGCAGCCGCTGCTTCACGCTTTCGGGATAGATACTTGCTGCCGGCGCCTCACCCTGATTCTGACCCAGCATCCCCAGCCACATATTGAACGGCGCCGCCGGCGCCGCTTCCGGTTCCTCCACCTGCTCCGCATCCAGTTCCGCAAAATCGAACAGGCTCTCCTGCTTCTGCTGCCCGATACACTCATAGAGCAATGCAGCCGCATGCACACACGGCTGCTGCCGCAGACAATCGCATTTCACTTTGATCTCGCCGCCCTGCGTGCGTCGAATCAGGACACTATAGACGACCTCCAGCGCATCGCCGCGAACCGCGCCGATCAACAACGCGCCATCGTTCTCCTCCACACACTTCAGCACCCGATGCTGCTGCCAGATGCGCTTCCCCTGTGCCGCCCGCCGTTCACCGAACCACGCCTCAATCATCTCCGCTGTCAATGTTGCCAATGCCATCGCTGTTCCTTTTTCATCCATGTTCATTCCCACATAGCGCCTTCAACTCATCACGATACTGCGCCGCATCCTCAAAGCGCAGATCGGCCGCCGCCTCGCTCATCAGCCGCTCCAGCTGCTGAATACGCGCCGCACGCTCGGCCGGTGCCATCGGTTCCG
>JALUXN010000036.1 GCA_027018975.1 Mariprofundaceae bacterium
GCGCGCAGAAGGAGTTGGCGGCCACAATCATGCCAGCGGCTGAGGCTGCCATGCAGCGCTGGGCAACGATGCTGCAGGCCGGCCATGCAGCATCGGCAGAGGGCGCAGGCGCGGCCGGCGGCATCGGCATGGCACTGATGCAGCTTGGTGGCAGATATCGCGCCGGTGCAGCCTATTTGATCGCGCTGGCCGGGCTGGAGGCCGCTATCGCCGCCGCCGACTGGGTGATCACCGGCGAGGGTCGCAGCGACCGGCAAACCCTAAAAGGCAAACTGCCGATACAGGTCGCCCTCTGCGCCAAGCGATTCAATAAACCGGTGGCGCTGATTGCGGGTGATCTACAACATCGACCACAACTTGCCCCCTACTTCGACCGCATACACACTTGCCGCCGAGCGGGGCAGAGTAGCGCCTCGGCAATCGCCAACGCCGCCGCCGGCGTGCAGCGCGCCGCCTTCGAGTGGGCGCAGCTGCTGTAAAAACAGCACGATCACACCACGACCATCACACACAAACAACGCAGGAGCCCACACTGAACCAGCCATCACCCCACTACCAGGATCTCCGCGGCGACGCAGCCAGCAGCGGCGTGCGTCTGGATATCGCTATTGCCGAATGCTTCGCACTCTCCCGCCGCCGCACGCGTCGCGCCATTGACGAAGGAGGCGTCTATCTCAATGGCAAGCGCTGCCGCACCGCCGGTCGCAAAGTGACGCGCGGCGACCGTCTGCGCGTAGTCCTGCTCGATCATGAACAGCTCACGCCATTCCAGCCGGAACAGCTCATCTGGCAGGCACCACCGCTCTATCTGATCCACAAACGCAGCGGCCAGTATGCGCAGGAGGCGCTGCATCGCAGTGTCGGCACGCTGCCGCTCGAGATCGCCAACCATCTGCAACTACCGGCAAGCGAATCCCTGCGCCCTGTCCACCGCCTTGATCGCGACACCTCCGGCCTCATGCTCCTCTCGAGCGACCCGCAACAGCTGCAACAGCTCCAGCAACACTGGCAGCACTGCGTCAACAAGCGCTATCTCGCCGTGGTCTCTCCCGCGCCGGAGTGGCAGCAGCAGATCATCGAACTGCCGATCGATAAGCGGCGCGACCGGCAGGGGCGTTACCACACATCTCCCCATGGACGCGCCTGCAAAACAGAAGCCACCTGCATCGAACGGCGCGGCACGCGGGCGCTGCTACGCTTGATTCCACATACCGGCCGCACCCATCAGCTGCGTGTCCACCTCGCCGCCCTCGGGGTGCCGATCCTCGGCGATATACGCTATGGCGGAAAAGCGCACACGCGACTAATGTTGCACGCCGAAAAATTACGCGTCACTCCACCGGCACTCGCCGAGGAGATCGGATGGACGCAACCGCCAGAGGAGGATTGGCAATGGTAACGAGCTTCAACGCTCCCACAGGATCAACAACGCGACTGCGCGGCAAACTGTTGTTACTGCTCGCTGCATGTATGCTCTACAGCACTGCCGCAACAGCCGGCAGCTGGCCGAAACCCCCATCGATTCACGCCAAGGCTTGGGCCATGATTGATGCGCGATCCGGCCAGATCCTTGCTCAACACAACGCCGAGATGGAGCTGCCGCCGGCCAGCCTCACCAAGATGATGACCCTCTATCTCGCCTTTGAAGCGATCAAACAGGGGCGCTTGAATCTCGACGAGCAGGTCAATGTAAGCAAAAAAGCGTGGAAGATCGGTGGCAGCACCATGTTTCTCGATCCACGCATGCACCCCAGAGTCGAGCAGCTGCTGCACGGCATTGCCACCTACTCCGGCAACGACGCCTGCATTGCACTGGCTGAACACCTCGACGGCTCCGAGGAGGCTTTTGCCGAGCGGATGAACGAGAAAGCGACCGAACTGGGCATGCGCCACACCCATTTCAAGAACGCCACCGGCTTCCCCACCGAGGGACACTACAGCTCAGCCATCGACATGGCGATCCTCGGCGCCGCCCTCTGGCGTGACTTTCCTGAACGTTACAAACTCTTCGGCGAGAAGGACTACACCTTCGATGGCCGCACGCAGCCCAATCGCAACCGCCTGCTCTGGAGTATGCCCGGTGCCGATGGCGTCAAAACCGGCCACACGCACGCTGCCGGCTACTGTCTGGTGGGCTCTGCCGAACGCGGCACCACCCGTTTCACCGCCGCTGTCTTCGGCACCAAGTCCGACCGCGCCCGTGCGCAGGAGACGAAAGTACTGCTGCGCTTCGGCTTCAGAAACTTTGTCACAGTGCGCCCGAGCGAACGGGAGATTCGCCGCAAGGTCGAAGTATTTGAGGGTACTGAGAGTCACGTCTGGCTCAAGCCGGTGTTGCCAGTCTGGGTGACCATCCCCAAGGGCAAAGCGCATCTGGCCTTCCGCCTGCGTTACAAAGCGCCGCTCAAAGCGCCGATCAAAAAGGGGGAGAAACTGGGCATGATCGATGCGGTATTGAACGATAGCGCCCAACCGCATGTGATCCGCTCCTTCCCGATGGTCGCCGCACGCCGCGTCGAGCAGGCATCATGGTTCAGTCGTCAGATCGATGCCATCCGCCTGTGGCTGCGCGGTGATGATACCGTCGCGAACAACAGCGCTGGAGATCACCCCCCTGCCGACGCCACCGCCAACTGAAATGGCGCAGCTCACCGCATGGGTCAACGGCCGCTTTCTGCCGTTGGAACAGGCCACGGTTCACATTGAAGATCGTGGCTTTCAGTTCGCCGATGGCGTTTATGAGGTAATCGCCTGCTTCGGCGGCACATTTCTCGAACTCGATGCCCATCTCGACCGCCTCGAACGCTCCTGCCACGCCATCCGGTTGCAGCTGCCGCTAACTCGTGAGCAGCTGCGCCAACGCATCCTCGACACCTACCAGCGCAACCCGTTCGACGATGCCATGCTCTATATTCAGGTCACCCGTGGCCGTGCCGCGCGCGCCCATCTGGTCACCGATCACCTCACCCCGACCATCGTCATCACCGCCCGCCACCTCCCCATGCCCAGCCCGGCACAGATTGCGCAGGGGATCACCGCCATCACACTGGCGGACATCCGCTGGAAACATTGTGAAATCAAATCGATCGCCCTGCTGGCCAGCGTCCTCGGCAAACAACAGGCCGCCGAACAGCATGCTGACGAAGCCTTCTGGCGCGATAGCGATGGCCATATTCTGGAAGGATGCGCCACCAACTGCTTCGCTTTGATCAACGGCACGCTGGTCACCCACCCGCTCGACCATCAGGTACTCGGCGGCATCACCCGCAACCTGCTGCTGTCACTGGCACGCGCGCACCAGATCCCAGTCGAAGAGCGCCCTTGGCAGCTCTCGGAGTCGGGCTTGAGCGAATGCATGATCAGCAGCACCACCAAGGCGGTGATGCCGGTCTGCCGCATCGATGGCCAACCTGTCGGCGACGGCAAACCCGGGCCGGTGGCACGCGACCTGCGCCGCTGGATGCTCGAACAGTTCCACACCATGCGCCACACAGGGGATAGCCGCGCATGATTCAGGGCGTACTCCTCGATATGGATGGCACACTGGTCGATGCCTTCCCGCCGATCATCCGCGCCCTCAACCAGACCTTCCGTGAATTCGGTCTACCGGAGATGACCCCGCAGGAGATCAAACGTCACACCGGCCGCGGTGACTGCAGCATGAAAGCGCTCTTCGGTGATCGGCGCGAGGCGGCAGCCGCGCGTTTTCTGGAGATTCACGACGAGGACTATCTCGAACATATCACCCCGATCGCCGGTGCCGAGCCGCTACTCCAGTGGCTGACAGACGCCCGCATCCCCACCGCCATTGTCACCAGCAAGAGCCAGCAGCGCGCCGAAGCACAGCTCGATCTGCTGGCCTGGCGACACCATTTCACCGCCATCATCGGCAACATAGCCGGCCGGCCGGAGAAGCCCGATCCGGCACCGCTACTGCTCGCCTGTGAGGCGCTGCAACTGGAACCCGCGCAGTGTGTCATGATCGGCGATGGCGTTGCCGACATGAAAGCTGCCCGCCGCGCCGGCACGGCTGCAGTCGGCATCTGCGATGGTTTCAGCGCCGAGGAGCTGCGCCAGGCCGGTGCCGAGCATACATTCACCACCCTGACGGAGGTTCACCAGTGGTTGAAGCATCAGATTTCCTGATCCGTTTTCTACTGCCACAAGCGAAGAGCCGCGGCGTGATCATCCAAGCCGGTCACATCACTGCCCGCGCCAATGCCATCCACGGGCTGCAGGGGGATGTCGCACTCGCCTTTAACCAGACGCTGCTCGCCTCGATCCTGCTGCTCTCCATCAAT
>JALUXN010000037.1 GCA_027018975.1 Mariprofundaceae bacterium
ACTTGAATGCTGGCGATAGCCCCTGCTCTTTTTCCAACATCTCGCGTGCAGCTTGAATCGCTTTTTTGATATCCACGTTGCTCATGGCAGAAGCATAACACAGCTTTTCAGAAGCGATTTTTTGCCCACAGAATGGCCGTGGGTTCATTTGAATATTTTGCGAATAGGTGGTCATGGGTGACGCACAAAACATGACCTCAAGGCTAACGTGCGGACGCACAGGTTAGATTCTGGGCGACAGACTTATGACACCTGTTTTTTCAATTTTTATGCAAAAACCTTGTCAAGTATTATTTTTGTGCTGAATAGTTACTAATTTTCTTCATTTAGTCCTCCAAAGATATAAGATTGTTTGATTTCATGATAGGGGGGAACCTATCCATTCTACGTATTACACAATGCAGCAGCATCTTGTAATCTACAATCAGCGCTAAAAAAACCCTGCGAGCCACTCATAGCACGATTTTTCAATAACGCAAATACCGACTTCTTCCCCTAATACGTGATAGCAGCTGCGTATCGATTGACGCTTCCAAGGCGTCGGCCAGTCGATCGAGCGATGCGAGGGTGCGTGTTTGCTGATCTGCGCCATCGCTTTGGTGAAAACCGAGCGTGGCCAGCCAGGCGCGGCGGAAGGCGCCCTGCGCGAAGAGACCGTGGACATAGCTACCCCATACCTGCTGATCCGCAGAGGCGGCGGCGAAGGGGAAAAGGGTGGGATCAGCGTTGGAGTCGCCATGGTGGATTTCGTAGCCGGTGACGCGATGCGCGGCGGGGTAGCGAGCGGACTGATCGATCTGACGCAGCTGTTTCTCCGCCTGCATGGTGGTCTGCAGATCGAGCCAGCCCAAGCCCTGCAGTGAACCGCCTTCGATGCCGTCATCGTCGATGCTGCGCCCGAGCATCTGCATACCGCCGCAGATACCGAGCAGTTGGCCGCCGTAGCGCAGATGGCGCTGCAACTGTGGGACAAAACCGTTCGCTCGCAACCACGCCAAATCGGAGGCAACATGTTTGGAGCCGGGCAGGATGATCAAGTCGGCGGGCTGCAGTTCGGCTGCCGTGCGCACAAAACGCAGGTCGATATTCGCTTCGGCAGCCAGCGGATCGACATCATCATGGTTCGACATGCGCGGGTAGGCGATGACGGCAACCCGCAGCGCCGCATCTGACGACGTTGACGAAGCTGCATGGCGGTAGGGGGCATCCTCTTCGGGCAGATCGAGATCGAGCCATGGCACCACGCCGGCCAGCGGCTTGCCGCTTTCTTGTGCCAGCCAATCCAGCGCATCCTGCAGCAGCTCCGATGAGCCGCGAAACCCGTTGATCAGGAGCGCCTGCACGCGCGCCCGCTCGGAGGCGGAGAGGATATCGAGCGTCCCCTTGAGTGCCGCGAAGACGCCGCCGCGATTGATGTCGCCAACCAGCCAGACCGGCAGATCGGCCGCCTCGGCAAAGCCCATGTTGGCGATATCGCCTTCGCGCAGATTCGGCTCCGCCGGTGAGCCCGCCCCCTCGACGATGACCACATCATACGCCGCCTGCAGTCGCGCAAAGGATTCCAGCACGGTATCGAGCAGCACCATGCGATCCTGCCGGAAGCGTTTGGCCTGCAGCTGGCCGGTCACCTGCCCGCGCACAATCAGCTGCGCCCGATGATCGGCCTCCGGCTTGATCAGCACCGGATTCATATCGACCGTCGGCGCTATGCCGCAAGCAATCGCCTGCAGCGCCTGCGCCCGCCCGATCTCGCCGCCATCGACGGTGACCGCTGCATTATTGCTCATGTTCTGCGGCTTGAACGGCGCCACCCGCACCCCGCGCCGCGCCAGCAACCGGCAGAGCCCCGCCACCAGCACCGATTTGCCGACCCCGGATGCCGTGCCCTGAATCATCAGCGCCTTCATGGCACACCGAGCGCCGCCACCGCCCGCTCCACAAATGCAAAATCGACCCGCTCCTGCTCCAAGCGCAGTTTCGGCGCCATGCGATCCTCACGCAGATCGTCGTAGAGCGTAGCCTCCGCGGCGTTGAGGTGTGGCAGATCGCGCCGCTCCGGCTTGGGTTCTTGCCCCCATGCATCTTTGTGCGCAATCAAGGTCTCGCGATCCATCAGCAGCGACTCGGCGTGGGGATAGTGACTGCGCAGCTGGTCGAGGATCGCAAAGCCGTGTGTGTCGAGATCGCCCCAGTAGTGGATGCGCGTCTCCTGCAGCCAGCTGGCAGCCGCCAGCGCCTCGAAGCCGTAACCGGCGCCAAACAGGATGAGACTCTCCGGCAGATCGGGAAAGGCGAGATAGTTGACCTCATTCTCGGTGATCACAAGCCGCTTGGGGCGCAGTGGCAGACGAGCGAAGGCGGCGGCAGTTATCATCACATCCTGCTCGCCATCGCTGCAGAGCAGTTGCAGATTGGTATCGAGCGGCCGCAGCCGCACCATGGCAGGCTTGTCGCGAAAGCCGTATCGGCGGGCGAAGCCGCGCGTGCCGTGATACTCATCATCGATGGCAAAGGGCGGCAGCAGCAGGTCGAACAGCTCGCTCAACACCTTGCGGTGCGCCTCGATCATCTTGCTATCGACCCCCGGCAGGCTGACCTGACGCAGATAGATGCGCGGCCTCGGGTGCGCCTGCAGCCAACAGGCGACCTCCACCAGTCGCAGCCACGCCGCCTCCAGCTCCAGCACTTTCAGTGGCCGCTTCAACAGCCACGGCTGCAGTGCCGGGGCGCGCTGCAGGGTGGCGCGGTAGAGCTGTGTGAAGCGTTTCAATGCACCGCCTTTGCCGAGAATTGCGGCTGCCGCCTCCACGCTGGCAATCTCGACCGCCGTGGGGAGCTGTTGGCGGCCAAGTGTGCGGTGGTTGACCGTACGCCAGCTCAGCTGCAGCCCGTGACGCTCGGCAAAAGCCGTGATCCCCTTCACCCACAGTTGCAGGGCGGGGAAGGCCGACACCATCGCCGCCGCGCTCGGCTGTTTCAGCGCGATGGTGAGCGGAAACAGCCCCGTATCGCTGACCGCCGCGCGGCAAAAGTCACCGCGCTGCCAGTAGCGCTGCAGCCGCCCTTTGACAGCCACGCTATCGCTCCACCCCATCGGCCACTCATCCATGGCGTGCCGCCTTCTCGGCGCGGTAGGTGGCGATGCTCAGGTTGCGCAGCTTGGAGGCGTTGCCCGCCTCATTGCTGACATAACCGACGAACTGCACATGCGGTTCGATGATATGAATCTTCTGCAGCGGCGTGACAATCAGCAGTTGCAGATTGAGCTGCTCAAACAGCCGCAAGCCATATTCGGCCGACTCATCCGAGCCGCGCCCGAACGCCTCGTCAATGACCACGAAGCGGAACGAGCGCGAACGCACCGCCCCCATCTCCAAGCCGAACTGATAGGCGAGGCTGGCGGCCAGAATGGTGTAGGCCAACTTCTCCTTCTGGCCGCCCGATTTGCCGCCGGAGTCGGCATAGTGCTCATACTCCGAATCATCCTCACGCCAGCGCTCGGAGGCGGCAAAGCGGAACCAGTTGCGCACATCGGTCACCTTGCGCCGCCAGCGCATATCCGCATCGACATACCCCTCCCGACCGCGAAACCGCTCAATGATCCGCTTGACCTGCAGAAACTTCTCCTCCGAGTACTGGCTCTCCTCGGAGCCCGTGACGCTCCCTTCGGTGCAGGCACGCAGTTGCTGGCGGAAGTCATTGATCTCCGCATCGGCGGCCGGCTGCGCGAGCAGTTTGATATAGCGGCCGGCGGCGGCATCGTAGTCGATCTGGGTCAGCGAGCGGTTGATCAGCTCCACCCGCTCGCGGATCGTCTCCCGCTCCTGATGCAGCTTGGCATTGAAGCTGGCGATCTCGCGGATGGTATTTTCGTTGAGCAGCTCCTTGAAGCGCGCCTCAAAACGGGGCAGGTCATCGGCATTGAGCGCAGTCAGCAGCGCTTCATACTCATGCGCGGCATCGAGATGGATGTCGATCTCCTCGCTCTGCAGCGGGTACTCCTTGTTGAACTCGCTCATCGCCTTGATGATCTTGTCGCGCAGCCTGCCCAGCCGCTTGTCGAGATTCTGGATCTGGCGCTGCAGCTCCTGATCGATCTGCCGCTCATGGCTACCGCAGGATTCCAGCCGCCGTTGTTCCAATTGATCACCATGTAGCGCCACATCGAGTGCGGCAATCTGATCGTGACAGGCCGCATGATCGTCCGCGGATTGCCCCAGCAGCGCCACCTGCTCGGCCAGACGCTCGGCGGCATCGCTGCGCTTCTGTTCGCACTTCGAATAGCTGTCGCGC
>JALUXN010000038.1 GCA_027018975.1 Mariprofundaceae bacterium
GAGAAACTGCCCATCATCCATCTGCAACAGCTGCGCCGCCTCCGCCGGTGCCGCCGCCCAGACAATCGAGTAGCGGTCATCGGCCAGCGGCAGAAATGCCAGCGGGCCGGAGTTGCGAAAACACTCATGCGCCGTCTCGCGGTGACCCTGCGCGCAGGCGACCGAAGCGACAATACCGAAGCGGTTGTAATCCCAGCCGAACGTATCGATGCCGGCCAGCCGCCGCATCTGGCTCTGCGTGCCGTCGCCGGCCACCAGCAGTCGCGCCGCAACTTCAAACGGCGCGCCGCCCCGCCGCCCTGTCAACACCACTTTCTCAGCATCTATCGCAAAATCTTCAACGACCGTTTCCGTCATCACCGTCACGCCGGCGCGCGGCAATTCGGCATAGATCGGCGCCAGCAGCTTACCCATCTCCACCACATAGCCGAGCCCATCGATCCCCTGCCCCGCATCAGCGGCATCCAACTCCACACGGCCGCGCTGCCCCGCCTCGCTTACCGTGATATGGCGAATCCGCCCCACGCCACCGGCAACAATCGCATCCCACACGCCCAAGCGCTCCAGATGCACCCGCGAGCCGTAATTGAGCGCAATCACCCGCTCCGGATCGCTGGAGCCGAACTGTGGGCTGCGCAACTCAATCAGCGCCACCCGATAGTCCAACCGCGCCAACGCCAATGCCAGCGACGCCCCCACCGCGCCGCCACCGACAATCACCACATCCATATTCATATCTGCACCTGCCCCCACTTCACGCATCCTCGCACGCCTCAATCACGGGCGAATCACCACGGACTCTCCACAGATCACCCGATCAAAGAGCTCCAACATATCGCAGTTGCGCATGCGAATACAGCCGTGTGAACAGGGTGTGCCGATGCGCGCCTCATCATGGGTGCCATGAATATAGATATAACGCGCCTGCGTATCGACCGCACCGCGCCGATTCACCCCGCGCTGACAACCGCCCAGCCAGAGGATGCGTGTCAAAATCCAGTCCCCCTCCGATCCATCCACCTCCGGCTGATAGATACCGCATGGCCGGCGCGCCTGAAAAATCGTGTTGATCGGCAGACCGGCACCGATCTTTTCGACAATTCGATGCCTACCCAGCGGTGTCTGATAACTATCGCGCCGGTTGCCACTGCCGCGCCCAGCTGTGCTGACCGGATAGCTGCGCCAAGTGCCGCATCGATGCCGGTGATGCAACATCTGTCCGGCGATAGAGATGATGATCATAACCGCCTACAGCTTCTCCTCTTTGGCAATTTTCGACACCTTCCACGGATTCCAAGCGTCGTAGAACGAGGCGTTGTGCAGCAGCTCCATCAGCTGCGCATAGGTGCGCACAATACGCATGAAAATACCCACATAGAGCGGCATCAGCGGCAAGTAGGGAATCAAACGGAAATCATCCTCACGCACTGTCTCCCAATAGAGCGCCATGGCGATGGCATACTCGATCACGTTGGCGATAAGATAGAGCAGATAGTTAACCAAGAAAATATCGATCGCAAATTCAGCGTTGAAGAAGATCACTGAGATCACATAGAGCCACCAGGTCACATTCAACACAAAGGTGGTGAAGAGATTATCGACCACCGAAACAAAATCGCGCCAGCGGAAATTGGCTGAGGGAAGCAGAATATCGATATGCTTGCGCATCCGGAAACGCACCATCGAGCGATCCCAGCGGAAGCGCTGCTTGGCCAGACGCCGGAAATTCTTCGGCACATTGGTATAGCAGATCGATGTCGGCTCATGCTCGATCTTCCAACCGAGTTTACGGAATTTCAGCGTAATATCGCCATCCAGACCGGGGCCAACATCCCAGCCATGCAGCTGGCGCAGCACATCAGTGCGAAATGCACCGAATGCGCCAGCCACAATACGCAACATACCGAGCATCGAAGCGATGGTACGCCCCACGGATATCGACTTCATATACTCAATCGCCTGCAGACGATTGGCCAGTGTATGACCATGCACCACGCGCACATCACCGCCGACCATGCCGATGCGGGAATCCATGTAAAACGGAATAATAATGCGCTCAATGGCATCCGAACGCATCTCGGTGTCGGCATCGATATGGACGACGAACTTGCCATTGACATAGGCCAGCGCCGTATTGGCCGCCGAGGCTTTGCCGCCACGGATCTCATTGCGCACAAAAGTGTCGATCATGCCCGCTTTTTTCAGCCGGCGACAGATCAACGGGGTGTCGTCATCCGAGCCATCATCGACAATAATCAATTCGGTGTGCTTATAGGTCTGATTGGGCAGTGAGGCTGCCAAGGCGGGGATATGTTTACCCTCGTTCTTACCCGGTGCGATCACGGAGACGAGTGGCCTGTCGGCAAACATCCTGCGGCGCGCATCATGCCAGGCAGCCCGCCGCCGCCGGCGCATCGGCAGATAACCGAAGATAATCAGCAGATCGAGCAGCACATAGCGTGGCATATCCAGTACAATAAACGCCCAGAAATATTGCAGCGCGCGTTCCCAATCCAGATAGTGAATAAAGTGAATAAACCCATCAAGGGCGAGGAATGAGTGGTGAATCGCTTCAAGAAACACCGAACTCAATCACCTTCGGCGAGAAAGGTCTCGATCAAGCCGTTGAGATCCAGATTCTGGTCCACCGCCACAATACGGCTGGAGAGATCGGCGGAGATACCAACGCTATCCTGAAAGAGCGCCTCGGTCGGCTCGGCCACGCGACGCAGGGCGATCTTGGCCGGCTCCACCCCCGTCTCCACCAGCAACGAGACAAAGAGTGACTGGCCGCGGGTGGTGATGACATCGGAGGTACGCAGCGCCAACGAGAAGATGTGCGCCAACTCCTGATAGAGCTCGATACTGCGCTGACCGAGCATCGCCATCGCTTTGGCGAATGCGCCCACCTCCACCACCATCACCGAGCTGGTCGATATTTTATAGCGTTGGATACGCGCTTTCTCCACGTCCACCATCTTGGAAAAGGCATCAAATTCAATAACATTCAGATCTTTTCCGAGAATATTCTGAAACAGTTGTTCCGGCCCGAACAGTGCCGCATTCTCGCCCAGCGCGGTAATACTATAGGCATAAATATCACGCTGCGTCTGCTGCTCCGGATCAGTTCGACGGCCACAGTGATAGCAGATCGTCGAGACATGCGGCTCCTCGAACACATACTGACAATCGTTACATTTGAAGGTGAGCGACGGCTTATCGTAATCGACACCGATCTGTTTCAGATTCAGCGAACATTTGGGGCAGACCATGTCGTTGCCCTTCATAAACTCCTTGGAAGCGCCCGCATAACCACAGCGGAAATGGTGAATCAGATCATCGCTTTCGATATTGAGCGACTGACAGTCCGGACAGGTCTCCACAAAATTGAGAAACGAGGAGTGGCAGTGGATACACTGATAACTGCGCGACACAAAGCGGCGGCTGAGCATCTGTTGCTGCTCCAGCAGCTCGAGTACACTCCAGACGGTGTCATCCTGCGCCGCAAAAAAGGTCTCCAGCGCCGGATAGCTGTAACCGATGATCCGTTTGGAGGTGGTGTAGGGCTTCTGTTCGACACCACGGGAAGCGATATAGCGCAGAATACGGAAACCGGACTGCTGATCGCCGCGCACCATCGGATTCTGTAAAATATCACGCAACCGGGCGTTGATCTGATTGATCAGCACCTCCAGCTCACCCGACAGCATGGTATCGTCGCCACCACTCTTCCAGACACCATCCACCGCGGCGACCAGCAGCGCATCATCCAGCGCCGCACCACGCTCCTCCAGCAGTACCGGTTTCAGATAGACGCTCTTATGATGGTGCTCACGAATGGTATGCAACAGCTGCCAGGCAATAGTGGCATCGGCACTGTCGATCAGGAAGAAATCCTCGTTCACCTCCTCATCCAGCGCCCGCAATGCTTCGCCAGTCATACTGGGTGCGCCGTGCGGCGGATGACATGCCTTATTGTTACTCAGAAACATATAGGGAATCAGCGCCAACCCTGCACCTCCACTTCGCTCTGATTGAACTGCTTCCACAACTCCCGATCTTCATCATGAACCGGCGCAAGCAGTGCCAATATGCGGGTACGATAGGGCAAATAATCCTCGTGATAGCCCCGATTCGGGAATGGCATGGCGGTGGATTTCAGATCGACCACGCGCCCCTGACTTGTACTGCCATCGGGAAAATAGACCGTTAGCTCCATGCCATAGTGCACCGTAGTAAACGCATCGGTACGGAAATAGGACTCAACTTGCACTTTGGCATCATCCG
>JALUXN010000039.1 GCA_027018975.1 Mariprofundaceae bacterium
CGTTAAAAATGGTCTTTGCGTTGGCGAATGTGGGTGAAGATGGTCAGCGGGTCACTGTCGATCTGGTGGGCGCCGGCGTAATCGCGGCAGAAGCGGCTGTCGCGCGGGCGCAGGAAGGGGTTGGTGACCAATTCGCTGGCGAGGCTGGAGGGGATGGTCGGACGATGGGCGCGGCGGCTGGCTTTGTCGGCGATCAAGCGGCTGCGGATCGCCTCGCTCTGTGGCTCGATGGTGCGCGCGAAGTGGAGGTTGGGGAGCGTATATTCGTGGGCGCAGTAGATCTGCGTGGTCGGCGGCAGCGCGGCGAGGATGGTGAGGCTCTGCCACATCTGCGCCGGCGTCCCCTCAAAAATGCGCCCGCAGCCTGCCCCAAAGAGTGTATCACCGCAGAAGAGCGCATCATCGATCAGCAACGCTATATGACCAATGGTGTGGCCGGGCAGATCGAAGAGCGTGGTGACACATGGGCCGAAGCGGGGCGGCGTATCGGGGGTGACCGGCCAGTCGATGCCGGGGATGCGCGCCTGATCGGCGCGATTGCCGATCACCCGACACTGAAAATGCGCCTGCAGTGCGCGGTTGCCATCGGTGTGATCCCAGTGGTGGTGGGTGTTGAAGATATGGGTCAGCGGCTTGCCCAGTTGCGCACAGGCACCATTCACCACCGCAGCATCGGCCGGATCGACAGCAACCAGCGTGGCATCATCATGCAGATCGATCAAATAAACATAATTGTCGCGCAGTGCGGGGAGTTGATGGACGGTGAAGTGCCGATGACGGTAGGACCACATGCGGCAAGCTTAGCAGGATTCAGCTGCGGGGGTAGTGAGGGGTGAGGGGATACGGGGATGGATTCCCGCCTGCGCGGGAATGACGGCGAAAGGGGGGAGAGACGACGGCGGAAAGGGTGTGGAGATGATGGCGAGTGCGGGTGCGGGAACGTCTGGCTGTGGGGATGGAAGGGAGTTGTTTCACCACAGAGTACACAGAGTGACACGGAGTAAGGACGGGGAATATCGGGATTTGTTGAGATGCAACGGTAAGGGTATCAGATGTCGCAAACGTTGAAAAAATTGCGTCATTCCCGCGAAGGCGGGAATCTATTGGGCGCTGGGTGAGATGATGCGAGGATGGATTCCCGCCTGCGCGGGAATGACGGCGGAAAGGGCGCGGGATGACGGCGAGTGCGGGTGCGGAAGCGTCGGGTGGTGTGTGTGTGGCGTGGAGGTGGATGGCGTGGCATTGCCCTTGCTTGGCTGCGGCAAACGTCATATGGTTGCGCAGCTACCGGCGGCTTGGCTGGCGGCGCGCACTGTTCAATCACCATGGGAGGGTATCAGATGACAGCTCAGAAAAAAGTGAAATGGCATGAGAAATTCACCGTCGCGCAGCGGCTGACCGCGGTCGGTGTGTTGACCGCCATATCGGTGACCCTATCCGGCCTGGTGCACACATCTGTGATGTCGCAGCTCGAGGAGATCGGCCGCACGGTCAAGCAGATGAGCCACCTGATGGAGGTGCTGAACGGCACGGCCGAGCAGCTGAAGTGGCAAGATGCATTGGCGCTGCGGCTGGTGACGGGTAAAGATGCGCTGCCACGTGAATATTTCGAAATCAAAAAACAGAATCTGGCCAATCTGGAGGAGCTGAAACAGGGGCTCCCAAGCAGTGAAATGCGCAGCACTGCCGACGAGCTGCATGATGACCTGCTGCAATTCAGCCAAGCCATCGAACAGTACAATGCCGACAAAAAACAGATGGGCTTGACAGAGAAAGAGGGGCTGCGTGGCGAGCTGCGCAATGCGGTGCACGCCATTGAGCACCATCTGCACGACATCGGTGAGGACAACGGCATGCTGATGGTCTCCATGCTGATGCTGCGCCGCCATGAGAAAGATTTTGTCATCCGCGGGGCGCAGAAATATGTCGATGAGCACACCGCCGAGGCGCAGAAGTTCCGCAAACTGCTGAAGATCATCTCCACCATCGGCCGCACCGACAAAGAGGAGATTCGCGCCCAGCTGAATCACTATCAGCGCGCCTTCGGCAACTATGCGAAAAAACGCGCAGAGCTGAAGAAACTCCGCAGCGAGTTTGCTGCCATCTTCAACGATAAGCTCCTGCCAGCGCTGAATGCTATCGACGAAAAACTGGGGGCAGCGATTAACGCCCAGCGCCAGCATGCCGCCGACCTGCGCCACTCACAGACACTCACCTTCTGGGGACTCAGCGCGGTGATGCTGCTCATTGTACTGATCCTGCTCTATCTGATTGCACGCTCGATTTTGACACCCCTGCGTCAAGTTGCTGACGCACTCGACGCGCTTGATGATGGCGACACCTCGCAAGAGCTCAATCTGCACATGGAAGGCGCCGTTGGCATGTTGGCCGAGTCCTACGACAAGCTGCGCCGCACCACGGCCGAGGCGTTCGAGCTCAAGGCGGTGGTCGAGGCGACACCGCAGGCGACCATGCTCGCCGACGCGAAGAGCCTCACCATCAGCTATATCAACCCGGCGGCGCGGCAGCTCTTCCGCACCATTGAATCGGCACTGCCCTGCAGTGTGGATACCATGGTCGGTCAATGCATCGATATCTTCCACAAGAACCCAGCCCATCAGCGTAACATCCTCTCCAGCAAGGCCAATCTGCCGGCGCGGGCGCACTTTGAGGCGGCAGGGCGTATGATTGAGTTCGAGGCGCACCCCATCGATGACAGCATGGGCAACTGGGCGGCGATCATGGTCACCTGGAACGATGTCACTGAGCGTCAGGAGCTGGCGCGCGATTTCGAGAACAATGTCGGCGGCGTTGTCAGCGAGATCATGGATTTCGGTGGCCGCATGCAGGAGGCGTCGCAGACCCTCTCCTCCATGGCCGAACAGTCTTCAGCGCAAGCCGAGGCGGTATCGGGCAGTGCGCAGGAGGCCAGCTCCAATGTGGTCACCGTTGCGTCCGCGTCCGAAGAGCTCTCCGCCTCCATTGCCGAGATCACCCGTCAGGTGCGCGAGGCGGTGGAGATCTCCCATCAAGCGGTGGATGAAGCCTCCAAGACCAATGAGACGGTAAGCTCGCTCTCCTCCGCCTCCGAGCAGATCGGCGAGGTGATCCGTGTGATTACCGACATCGCCGAGCAGACCAACCTGCTGGCGCTCAATGCCAGCATCGAGGCGGCGCGTGCCGGCGAGGCAGGGCGCGGCTTTGCTGTGGTGGCCGGTGAGGTGAAAGAGCTGGCCAACCAGACAGCGCGGGCAACCGAGCAGATCTCCGAGCAGATCGCCCAGATTCAGGGGCAGAGCAATGATGCCGCCGGCGCGATCAACAACATCGGTGACATCATCACGCGCATGAACGAGATCAATCAGGCGATTGCCGCCGCCACCGAGGAGCAGAACGAGGCGACGCGCGAGATTGCCCAGAGCGTGCAATACGCATCGGATGCCACCCATCGCGCCAGCGAAGAGATTCACGGCGTCAGCACCGGCGCAGAGGAGACGGGGCGCGCGGCCAACGATGTGCTCAACGTTGCCACACAACTGATCGACAAAGGGCGCGAGCTGGAGGCGCGCGTCGCTGATTTTTTGGCCGGATTGCGCAACTAACGCGCAATGGCGGACAGCCACGCCGGCTCGCCACATCACCGGCAACCCCTACGACACCCGCTAAGCAGTCGGTGCGTCCCACCACGCGAACAAACACGCGCACAAACGGTGACGCACCGACTCGCGCTGTGGCGAGTACCCCCGAAAAACAGAGCCCTACGCAACCAGCGACAGCGCCCGTGGCTGCCCGCCGCAACCCCACGGCACGCATCACTGTGCCCAGCACGACGCCCGCGGCCGACAAGGCCGTGAAAGCGACCACTGCCGCCGAATCCGGCAGTACACCCGGCAGCGAGCGCCACACCCAAACCGCCGCTGCTGGCGATCAAGCAGTAAAAAACGACAACAAGCCGCAGCCCACGGCAAACGGGGCGACAGCCAAATCGACAGCCAAAGGCGCAGCCACGGAGAGCCAACATGGCGCAGAGGCAGTGAACGTGGAGCAAGCGTCGCAGAGCACGCCGCAAGGTGGTGGCTGGCAAATCCCGGAACAGATTACCGGTGGCTACAGCCGCCGCGCCTGGTTGCTGCTCGGCGAGCGGGTCTTCTCACACCCCCGCTATGCGATGATGATTGTCGCCGCACTGGGGCTCTGCACCTTCGAACGCTATCTCTGGATCATGATTCCGCTGGCGCTCTTTTTCACCCTGGA
>JALUXN010000040.1 GCA_027018975.1 Mariprofundaceae bacterium
CTCGGGGTTATGCTCATGCTGCGCGCCCTCACCGCGATTGAAGATGTTCAGCGACGGCAGTTTGTAGCCCGACTCCGGCAGGTCTTTGAACGCCAGCTCCGTCTGCTGCTCCAGCTTCGCCTTGCGCGAGATGGTCACTGTCGCCTTGGGCGCCACCTCCGGCTCCGACTCGGCAATATGCACCGGCCGCTTTTCGCGCGTCTTTTTACGTGTTTCGCGCGCCTCGATGCGCTCCTTGCGATCCGATGCCTTGTTCAGATAACCACGCACCGCCACCATCAACCGCGCCACAGCCGCCGCCAACAGTTCGTAGCCTTTGTGCAACAGCAGCAGCAAGGAACGGCGCGATGCCGCCACCAGTCCGCTCAACAGCAGCGTCGTCAACAGAATATCGCGACCGATCGCACCCAGCGGCAGCGTCAGCCGTGTATCGAGCATCTCGCCGAGCGCACCACCACTGCCGGCCGGCAGCGACAAGAAATTCAGACTGGAATCGACGGCCACATGCGCCTGCAGCAGTGCCGAAATCGCCAGCGCCACCGGCAGCCAGAAGAGCGAAGTCCAACCGCCCAGAAACGGCGCCACGCCCCACGCCAGCCGCACCGCAACACTCACCAGCAGCGCCACCATGAGCCAGCCGGTGTAGCCGAAACTCTGATAGATCATATCGGCGACGTAAGCGCCGAAGGTGCCGGCCAGATTGGTCGCTGCCGTGGTCGTCTGCTGATTCAGCGAAGGATCGGCCGGCGAATAGCTGGCCAGCGCCACCATCAACACAATCGCAAGGCCGGCGACAAACAGCGCCGCCGCCTCGCGCCCCAGCATACGCAGATCCACCTTCATCTACACCGCCAAGACAACCGGCAGCACCATCGGCCGCCGCCCGATCTGTTTACGGCACCAGCGACGCAGGAAGAGGCGCACCTCCTCCTTGAGCGCGTCAATATCGGCCAGCAGCTCCTCATCCAGCTGCTCGATAAAACGCTGCAACGCCGCCGCTGCATTGGCCAGCACCTCATCACTCACATCCTCATGCAGCACACCGCGCGCCACCAGCTCCGGCAGATCGAGCAGTTTGCCCTCATGCTGACTGAGCAGCACCGTCGCCGAGATCATGCCATCCTCGGCCAGTACCCGCCGGTCGCGCAGCACAATGCCATCGATCTCATCGCGGATATCGCCATCGACAAACACCGCACCGGCATGAAAGGTCGGCCCCAAGCCGATGCGCTCTCGCTCCACCTCCACGCACTGGCCATTCTCGGCGATAATCGTGTGATCAAAAGGGATGCCCGTCGCCAGCGCCAGATCGCGATGCTCGATCAGATTGGTATATTCACCATGTACCGGATAGAAGAATTTCGGCCGGGTGAGCTGCATCATCATCTTCAGCTCATGCGCCTGCGCGTGACCGGAGACATGCAGCGGCGCCTGACGGGCATGTTTCACACGCGCGCCACGGCGATAGATATGATTATAGAGACCGGCAATCACCCGCTCATTGCCGGGGATATTGCTCGAGGAGAAGATCACCAGATCGCCCTCGCCCAGCCGCACCCCTTTGAAACGGTCATAGGCCAGCCGTGCCAACGCCGCCCGCGACTCACCCTGCGAGCCGGTGGCAATAATCAGCAGCTCGCGATCCGGCACATCGGCGCACTGCTTGATATCGACCAGCGTCCCAGCCGGCACATTGAGCCGCTTGAGCTGGCGGGTGATCTCCATGTTGCGCTCCAGACTGCGTCCGGCCACCGCCACCCGCCGTCCGCAAGCCACAGCGGCATCGATAATCTGCTGAATACGGAACATATTGGAGGCAAAGGTCGTCACCACCACCTTACCCGTGCACTGGCTCACCGTCTGGCGCAACGCCGGCCCCACCACCCGTTCGGATGGACCGCTGCCGGCGCGGGTAGCATTGGTGGAATCGGAAGCGAGCAGAATCACCCCCTGATCGCCCAGCTGCGAGAAGCGGTGAATCGCTGTCACCCGGCCATCGATCGGCGCCGGATCGAGCTTGAAATCACCGGTATGAATAATGATCCCCAGCGACGTATGGATGGCGATCGACACCGCATCCATAATCGAGTGGGTCACCGGCACCCCCTCCACCTTGAAGGGACCGACCCGCACCTGATCACCATTCTCCGGCAGCGCTCGCAGGTCGCCCTTGTAACGGCTCTCTGCCAGCTTGCCGCGCACCAGCGCCAAGGTGACCTCCGTACCATAGACCGGCAGCTTCAACTTCGGCAGCAGGTGCGGCAGACCGCCGATATGATCCTCATGGCCATGCGTCAGCAGCAGCGCATGGATATGCAGCCCCAACTCATCGAGCGCTGAAATATCGGGCACCACCACATCGACACCATGCTGCCCCGGCTCCGGAAAACCCATGCCGCAATCGACAATCACCGCATCGTCATCGACCGCGTAGATCATCATATTTTTACCAAATTCACCGACCCCGCCCAGCGGGAAACAGCGCAGCACTGGTTCGCTACTCATCTTAGACTCCTTCTTTATATCAGACAAAACGACGGCGCAACATAGGTTCCAGCCAAATCATGACTGTGCGCAACATCACAATTACAACGCGCCTCGGCTCCCCGGCTTCACCGCCGGTAACACGCCTTCGCGGCAGAGCGGGCAGGCATCGGCAGCATAGGTCTCCACATCCAGCTCCAACGCCGTGTGATAGGGCAGATCAAAACGATCCGTAGATGCCGGTGCGCGATCCACCACCGCCACGATCTGCGTCGGATTACCCCCGTGTGCACGAATCACCGCAATGCACTCATTGACCGAACCACCCGTGGTGATCACATCCTCCACTACCAGAATCCGCGTCCCATCGGGAATTGAAAAACCGCGCCGCAGCTGCATCTCGCCCGCTTTGCGCTCGGTGAAAATAAACGGCTTATTCATCCGCCGCGCCACCTCCTGACCGATCACCAGCCCGCCGATCGCCGGTGCCACCACCATATCGATCGCCTCCGGCTGACTCACCTTGGCAATCAACTCATCGGCCAGCTGGGTAGCGTGGTTGATATCCATCAACACCAACGCCGACTGCAGATAACGCGCCGAATGACGGCCACTGGAGAGGATAAAATGGCCGCTCAACAGCGCCCCTGCATCCTCATACATCGCCAAAATTTCTTGTTTTTCCATACCTTCACACCTTCGCCACCGCACGCGGCAGCATTCCTGTTTTTTCGCGGCAGTGTAGCAGTTTAACGGCGTGGCGCATGTGTTTGTGTACCAACTGGCGTAAAACCGCGACGAAAAATTTGCCGGCAAGGCGGAAAAAAACGCCGCACGAGACAGGCACTTTTTTCCTTCTGCATGCGCACAGCGGATTAAAATATCTCATAACATATTGGGTTTGCTATGTTTTATTCAATCTTGGCAGTTGGCAACATTATTGCGTGATCTAGGCAGGCAAACAATTCAGGCAGGAGTAGCACCATGCAACTGGGATTTTTTATTTCAGGCACTGCGGGTCAGATGATGCAGAACAAGCTCGACGTCATCAGTCACCAGATCGCCAACTCGAACACCGTCGGATATATGGAGGATCGTGCCGCCTTCTCCTCATTCTTCTCCAACAAGATGGGGCGTCAGGGCGCACCCGAGCAAACCTCCACCGCCTACATCACCACCAACCGTCAATACGTCAACACCCACGAAGGGAATATTCACCACACCGGCAACAACATCGATTTCGCCATCCGCGGCGATGCCTATTTCCGCGTACAGATGCCAGACGGCAACGAAGGGTTGACCCGCGCCGGCAACTTCAAGCTCAACAGCGAAGGACAGCTGGTCACCGCCGGTAATCTGCCGGTACTCGACCAGAACGGCGCCCCCATCACCCTGCCGCCGGGCAAACCGAATGTGACCGCCAACGGCGATATCTATGTCGATAGCAACCCCAATGACGATCAGCCAGGCGACCTGGTCGCCTCCTTCGGCATGGCCATGGTCAACGACCCGCGCCAGCTCAGAAAAGTCGCCGGCACCATCGTGACAACCAAGCCGGAGAACATCAAACCGGCCGATGAGTCCGTCTCCCTCATTCAGGGCGCACTGGAGGATTCCAACGTCAACTCCGTCATGGAGATGGCCAATCTGGTCAACACCATGCGCGAATATCAGTCGATGATGAAGGTTGTCGAACAATA
>JALUXN010000041.1 GCA_027018975.1 Mariprofundaceae bacterium
CCATTGGCGCATGGTGGTCTATCATTGCTGCAAAGCTAAAAAACAGGAGGCGATGATGACCAGTCATCCAATTAACAGCAGCCAACTCAGTCCGCGTGAAGCGAAGGTGATTGCCATGCGTTTCGGACTTGCCGGGCATGCCGATCACACGATGGAAGGTATCGGTCAACAATTCGGCGTGACGCGCGAGCGGATTCATCAGATCGAAGCCAAGGCGCTGAATAAGCTGCGCCGCAATCCGAAGTTGTTGTCGTTCTGGAGGGTTTGATGGTTAGCAAGCAGTGGAGCTTCGCCTTGAAGGAGCGGACGAGAGAGGCGCTGGAATCGCTCAGCTTTGCCACTCGCGCCGGCAAGGTCTGTCTGAAACAGATGGATGGGAAATTCGGCTATATCGATGATGACGATGCCTTGCGCGGTGTCTATGCCATCCATGCACCGGGTGGTGATGCGCTGGACATGTTTGATTCGGTATCGGAACTGCTCGATGCTGGCTGGGTGCTGGATTGAATTCGATGATATTGGATGTCAACCTTAAACCACAGGAGTCTCCCCATTTTTTTACTCCCACACCGTTGGAAGTAGTAGGCCGGGCAGGGTTGGCTGCTTTTGTGGCGTGGGTTGTTTTGGTTTTCGTAGCCAGTGGGCGATCGCATTTTTGCCTTGTGCGAACAGTATTTGCCACCCTTTGAGGATGGTATAATATGGGAAACGTGGGCTTTTTGGTGTTTCTCTTCGCTTTTTCTTTGCTCGACTACTTTTGAGCTTATCGGCTTTACCTCGTTCCTTCAGCTCACAGGCGTAGGGTTCTTGCTCCACGAGAAACGACCATGCCAGTAGCATCATCGCCACCAAGTTTTTGATCGTGCTTAGTTTTCTAGCCATAACACCTTCAAGACCAAAGCCCTGTTTGGAGAAGCGATAACCCTCTTCCACTGCCCAACGATCCATGTAGGCGTGGATCAATGCCATACCCTGCCTGCGACCATAAGCTCGGCGGGTAGAGACCAGCACCATCGGTTCCTTTCTGCCGTGACGAATGACTATCATCGTCAGCGGTTGATCCGGTGCTGATGCTATTCTGACCGTCGTCATGCCGAATTTCACCTTGTCTCCACCACCTCGGCGCATGCTGCACTGATGTTTGCACGGCAGCTGTTTGGCGATCGCTTGCGCGTTTAGGGCATGGTTGCGCCACAGCCAATGGCGTTGCTTGGTGACACGCACCAGTACTTGATATTCATGTTTCAGCCAATGCTTCCAGAGGCGACTGTGATCACCGCCACGATCAATCACCCATAGGTGGTCATTACCGACCTCCTGCCGCACACGGCTCATGGCGGAGATGATCTCGTTGTTCTCACTGTGGTAGCTGTCGGATGGATATGCTGTGGCCTTGAGCAGCAGTGGCACTGTTTTGCCGCTCTGACCGTTGCGAGCAACAACGCTGATCAATGGATAGCCGGCAATAATCTCACCGGTCGAGCCATCACGCAGCCTTTGTACGGTTCGCAATGTACTCCGTGACGACGATCCAGATCACCCGGGTCAATAGCCAGCACCATTTGCTTATCCAGATGTCTGCTCATGCGGGACAACACCGCGCTATCAATGGCTGGCCACAGTTCGTGTTTGGATAACATCCGGCTGAGCCGTTTGGTGGTATGGTGTAAATCCATCTCCTCTTTCAACGCACGACCAATCTCAGATATTTTGAGCGAGCCACTGCTCAGGATGCCGTGGCTTACCTCGCAGATCAGCTTATGGACGGGTTTGCTCACGATTTCTCGAAACGGACGCAGGTAGCTCAAAAGTTCAACTTTCCATTTCAGACGTAAACGGGCATCTTTCATCTTCGGGGTTCTCCTTTGTTTTGTTGGGCTTATCACCATAACAACACTAACAGAGTGAGAACCCCGATCCAACAATCAATACCTGATTAATGCCTGTGTTTCAATACTTTCTGAGGTGCCTTGTGAAAAAGTGGGGAGACTCTTGAGCATCTGTGCGGTTTCCTGGGTCTCTATACTGTAACAGGGTTGAGGCTCACAAACATCCGAGCCGTTTTGCAGCAGCGAAAACAGTTCTTTCAGGAACCCATAAGCATGGGTATAGATCGGGCAGTGTCTGCCCTCTCTCGGGCCGGCGACATTGAGGGTGCGAATCTGGTGGCTGTTAAACCAGTAGAGCAGATCATACGGATTTTCCGGGCCATCGACGTATGTGCTGTTGTTGCCCTGAAGCTGATAGAGGTAATATGGCTTATCCAATGCTTCGCACTGTTTGATGGTCAGGGCGGTGCCGCCGGTTGGCTCATCGCGGCAGAGAATCAGCGTGGCATCGGCATCTCGCACATTCCATTTGGTGCGCGTCTTGTAAGATTTGTCTCTTGTTTCCTGCAACGGATATTTCGCCGGGATCACCCCGTCCAGTGCCTTTCGCCCGCGCGGGCACCAGCCACCCACCGTAATCCCAGCACCCATGGCGGCATCCAGCGCCGCCCGAT
This sequence comes from Mariprofundaceae bacterium, assembly GCA_027018975.1. Classification (GTDB taxonomy): domain Bacteria; phylum Pseudomonadota; class Zetaproteobacteria; order Mariprofundales; family Mariprofundaceae; genus Mariprofundus. The sequence continues at coordinate 2,504 of JALUXN010000041.1, forward strand.
CCACCCCGCTCTGACCACCAGAGATCACTTTCTCAAGCATGCCAGTCACCCTCAGACACGGTCTGCGCGGATTCCCCCTTGATGGATTTCACCGTGCCGATATGGATGGAATCGTTATCCCAGATTTTCTTCCCTATCTTACCGGCCACCTGTGAGAGGCTATCCAGACCGGCAAGTATTTTACTGCCGCCAAGCGTGTTCTGTTCATCATAGTAATCGAACCACGGGATACCGTACCGGGCATACGCCTTTTTCGTCATCGGCGGATGCGGCGGTTTTTTGCCGGTGATGGTTGCATAGGATTCGCTGTTGACCAGATGGACAAAGCAGCGGGAGGAGTGTTCCCTGTCCCAGACATCGATGCCGTAATCATCCTCATAAATCTCCTGACGCATCAAACCGCCGGCAGCAAGCCCCATGGATGATTCCTCACACACATCAGCGGCTCTTCGTAGAAAGACTGGAACAGAAAAGGCATCATCATAGCAATCCAGTTGCCGGGACTCCCTTTGTCGCATCATCTCTGTATAGGCCTCCCGCTTCATCGGATATGCAATGATCTGCAGCCCTCCAAATTCAGCCTTGCCGGTGATCTGTTCTTCCGCCGAATAGCCATCGCCAAGCGGCATGGCGACAAACTGACGAATCAAGTCCTTCTCCACGCAGTAGCCGTCCAGCCAGGGCTGATCGGGCAACACGAGATAATCCTGCGGATCGTCAGAGAGCGCATCCGCCCACGCTTCACCTGTCACAGCGTTGATCTTGCCTGCCGCCACCTTGATGGCCATCGGATAATCGCCCTCAAAGTCCAACCAGAGCGCTTCAGCCTGATACATCGGCATCAGCACCCCGCCGCGTCTGTTCCATTCATCGGGAACGCGATCGCTGAAATCTTCGATATGACGCAAGGGAAATGAACCCAATCCGGCTGGCAGCGGGTATTCACGTCCATCATCCGGGATGCGCAGTGTGCGCACAAAATCAATCGTACAGCGAGCATTCGGATGCACATCCGGGAAACTGATGCGCAAACCATCATCGTTTAATTGAATCATATCACCACTCCCCGTCGCGCACTTCGCGCACGACTTTTAACACAGCCTCATCAGGCACATCCTTGAGTTGGCGAATCAGATCGGAGAACAGTTGCGGCCGTTTGCGAATAATCGCCTGCAGATCCGACGACACCTTGCCGGCCATGGCCAGTACGACATCAGGATCAAGCTCCAGCTCCTTTGCCAACCCGACCAGCTTATCTTCCGATGGGGGGATATCCGTGCCCCGCTCGATGCGACTCAGATATGATGGCTGCAAACCGATCCGCCCGGCTACCTGCCGCAGCGAGTACGCTCTGCCCCTAGCCTGCTGCAACGCCATGCGCCGCTCTCTGAGGTAATCGCCAAACACCTTCATAAGTGTAAAGTATATACTGAACACTTTCTGTTGCAAGAAATCATTTCGATTTCAACTTGGACACCCTGTGGGCACAATCTGGGCACAATCTGGGCACAAGGGTATTTTATGGGGTTTGTGCCCAACGGGGCTAATGGTTATTTGTGAGTAGCGAATAATGGTGCACCCTAGAGGATTCGAACCTCTGGCCCCTGCCTTCGGAGGGCAGTGCTCTATCCAG